>CAZIDC010000596.1:0-2266 GCA_964537885.1 uncultured Syntrophaceae bacterium
GCCATGACTCTTAAGGAGGAACGGGAATTGGGGGAAAAGGTGCTCCAGGAGGTTAAAAAGCGCTGGCCCATGGTCCAGGAACCCTCGGTGATCAAATACGTCAACCGCATCGGGAAAGAAGTCCTTGAAGCCATCGGGCCCCAGCCCTTTGATTATCAATTTTTTATCATCAATATCCCGGAAGTGAATGCTTTCGCGGTTCCCGGCGGAAACGTTTTTTTGAACAGCGGTTTGATCCTTCTGGTGGAAAATGAAGCCGAGCTGGCCGGGGTAATTGCCCACGAGATTGGCCACGTCGTCGCGCGCCACATCGCCAAGCGTTCGGAGAAAGGCCAGGTAATCAGCTTGGCTACCCTGGGAGCCATTCTTGCCGGAATTTTTCTGGGTGGGGCGGCGGCTGGGGCCATCGCCTCGACCTCGATCGCAACCGCGCATACGGCCATGCTTAAATACAGCCGGGAAGATGAAGAGGAAGCCGATTACTTAGGGCTAAAATACATGGAACGGGCCGGTTATGACCGCCGGGGAATGATCACCATGCTAAAAAAGCTGCGGAGAATGCACGGGCCGGTCTCCAGCGACCCTCCGGCCTATCTCCTCACCCACCCGGCCATTGAAGAGCGCACCGCCAACCTGGAGATTCAGATGTCTCATTTCCCCCAAGAGAAGGAAGTTCAGAAGACATCCGGGAATCTGAGGAGAATTCAGACCAAGCTGGTTGTGGAAGAGAGGGATACTGCTCGTTCCGTGACTTATTTCGAAAACGCCTTGAAACGCCAGCCGGACGACCCGGAAGCCTTATTCGGCCTGGGGCTGGCCCAGAAACGGCTGGGTGGCCTGGACCGGGCGATCGAAAGCTTTTCCCGGGCGGCCTCGCTCGCCCCCCGTGACGGCGAAATCCTCCGCGAGCTGGGAACTGCTTGTTTTCTGAAAGCGAATCTGGCCGAAGCCATGAAAAATTTGGAGATGGCCCGCAATCTTTCTCCCCTTGACCCCATGGTTTCTTTTTATCTCGGCCGGGTTTACACGGAGCAAAAATTAAAGGAGGAAGCGCTCCGGGCTTTTCTCCGAGCCAAAGAACTCAACCCCGATCTTCCGGAAATCCAATACCATCTGGGAATGGCCTATGGCGCCAAAGGCATGCTTGGACAGGCTTACCAGAGCTTTGGGATTCACTATAAGTCGATGGGGGACTATAAAACCGCCCTGATCCATTTCAACAAAGCCCTGCCCTATTTTGCCGAAAATAGCCCCGAACGCCTGCTTATCCAGAAAGAAATCCAGGATCTTTCCCCCAAGAAAAAATTACCCCGATGATCCGCAGGGCGGAAAGATTGCAGGAAGAAACCGGGTTCCTTGGATCATTGAACAGTAAAGAGATCAAAGATCGAGTAGGCCGTCTTCTTCTGTCCGGGGATTGGGCAAGAAATATTGAAAAGTTAAAGGAACTCCCTCCGAACAGAGTCCTCCGCCCTCTTTTATCCGCCCTGCACAGCTCCGACGAAAAGATCAAGTGGGCAGCGGTTACGGCCACAGGCATGATCATCGCAAGTTTATCCGAAAAAGATATGGAAGCCGCACGCAATTTTGTGCGCCGTTTTATGTGGTCGCTGAACGACGAGTCCGGCAACATCGGTTGGGGGATTCCGGAAACTATGGGAGAAACATTGGCCCGCAGCCCGCGCCTGGCCGAAGAATTTGGACCTATCCTTGTATCCTACATCCGCGAGGATGGTAACTTCCTGGAATTCGAACAGCTTCAGCGGGGAGCGGTATGGGCCCTTGGGCGCTTGGCCCAGGTGAACCCCAGATTGCTCCAATCCCTCGGCGCAGCCCATCATCTCCTGCCCTGCCTGCGGTCCCGCGATGCAACGATAAGGGGTCTTGCTGCCTGGACAATGGGGATGATCGGAAGAAAAGACTCATT
The DNA here is from genome assembly GCA_964537885.1 of uncultured Syntrophaceae bacterium. Lineage (GTDB taxonomy): Bacteria > Desulfobacterota > SM23-61 > SM23-61 > SM23-61 > CAZIDC01. Next base: position 1,928 of record CAZIDC010000596.1, read on the forward strand.
ATTTCAGCTCGAGGGTCTCTTAAGGGATACCGCTGAAATTAAAGTATTTAGGAACCAAAAGCTGGCTTCTTCCTCTGTTGGCGAGTTGGCCAAAGAGGCGGGAGAACTTATAAAAAGGAAAGCCGCCGAGGAAGTTGAAAAAGAGCTGACCCGAACGAATCGTTTATGACCGGTTCGTCACCCGCGGATCCTGTTCAGTTGGAAAAAAATCCCCTTTCGCCAGTTCCCTTGACTCTACCATTTTTCTGCGATGCAATACGTAAAAAAGAAATACGAAGGGGGAAGAAGGAAGAGAGAAGAGAAGGGCCGCAACTAAGGGTGTCCCCCTTCATGACGTGG
>CAZIDC010000597.1:0-2263 GCA_964537885.1 uncultured Syntrophaceae bacterium
TGGAATATCCCACGCGGGAAATTGAATTCATCGCGGCCTTTGCCGCCGGGTCCAATACGGACAATTTTGCTCGTCTGGCCGCGAAATTCGGGGAAAAATACGTAGGGAAACCCATTGTCGTAGTCAACAAGCCTGGAGGAGGAGGGGCGAGAGGATTCGCGGCCATCGCCGCGGCCAAACCGGATGGATACACGATCGGACTCGTCTCCAATTCCATGATTGCTCAACCGTACCTTTTGAAGGGGGTCACCTTTCATTACAAAAAAAGTTTCCGGCCCATTGCCCAGATCGACTATAGCGCCGAAGGATTATTTGTCAAAAAAGGAGGGCCTTACGATATTCCCTTGAAGGCGATTGTAAAGAAAGCCAAAGAAAACCCGGACACCATTAAAGTGGGAATCGGGGGGACATGGACCGCTCAGGATTTCGCCCGGGCTATTTTTGAAGAAGAAGCCGGGGTGAAGTTTATTAAAGTTCCTTTTCCCGGAGCAGCGGAAGCCATCCCGGCCCTCCTGGGAGGCCATGTAGATATTGTATTTGGCCCTGCTGCGGAATGGGCGCATCTTTATAAAGCCGGGAAAGTCAGTGTTTTAGCGGTCAGCACAGAGCAAAGGGATCCGCGATTCCCGGACATCCCCACCTTCAAAGAATTTGCCTATGATGTTGTCATCTCCGTCATCCATTGGGTTGCTGCCCCAGCGGGGACGCCCGATCCCATCGTTAATTTATTGGCCGAGGCTTTCAAAAAAGGTTTTGCGGAACAGGGTTTCATAGAAGCCGCCGACCGCCTGGGAGCCACAGCAGCCTGGGAAAGCCCCGAAGGTTCAATGAAAGCCATGGAGAAGCTGGACCAGCTTTACCAGCGGGTGATAAAAAAATATGACCTGAAGCCCAAATGACCGCCCTTTTTCCCGGGGGCAAAAACTTCATCCTTGGCCTCAACTTGCCCCGCCAAGGGCGGATATGCCCTATGATGAACTGGGAATCACGGTATATGGGATCGGGAAGAGGCGGAATGCGCCGCCTCTCCCAATGCGGGATCAATATCACAATATTATTCCAATATTCCATCATTCCAATGTTCCATCTTTCCAGTGTTCCAGGACTTGGTTATGACCCGTGAAGAAAAAAATATCGTTGCTCTTACAGGATTCTCCCATGCCCTGAGCCATGGATACCTGCTGATCTTCCCGGCGATCCTTCTCCTCCTGCAAAAGGAGTTTTCCATGGGTTACTTAGGGCTGGGAGTCATCAGCAACATCATGGGTTTTTCCTACGGGCTGGGTGCCCTGCCCGGCGGGATGATTTACAACCGCTTTGGCGCCAGAAAACTCTACCTCATTTGTTTTTTGGGCTCTTCCGGGGCTTCGTTTTTGGTGGCCTTCTCTCCCAACCTTTTCCTATTCACTGCGGGACTGGCTCTTTTAGGGGCCCTGGGCAGCGTTTATCATCCGCTGGCCAATGCCCTGATCACTTCCAAAGTAAAGGAATACGGCCGGGTGCTGGGAATTCACGGCGCAGCCGGCAACATCGGTTTGGCGGTTGCCCCCTTTCTGGCGGCGGTGATCGGATCGCGCTGGGGATGGCGGTATGCTTACCTCGGCTTTACGATCCCAGGGATTGTCCTTTCCGTCTGGTCCCTATTTATCGATATGTCAGTCAAAAAGGCGGGCCCGAACAATCCTGCCACGAGCTGTGTCAAACCGACCCGGGGGGAGAAGACCAAAGGCCTCTGGCTTTTCTTCTCTTTCCCCTTACTCCTGCTGTACCTTTTGAATATGCTGCACAGTTTTAATTACCATGGGGCCATAACCTTCTTGCCTGCCTACATGGCCAAACACACCTCCTTTCAGATTTTTTCCTGGGACAGTGTAGCCCTGGGAGGAATGCTTTCGGGGCTTGCCCTATTCATGGGGGTTTTCGGCCAGTATATGGGGGGGGTATTGGGGCAAAAGCCGCAACTGGAACGTAATTTTTTCGTCCTTTCGGTGCTGGGTTTCCCTTTCATCCTGTCCATGTCCTTCGCTAATGATGTGGTTCTTTTCCTGATGACCCTGGCCTTTTTCTTCCTGAATTTCGCCCTCCAGCCCATGACCAATATTCTGCTGGCCCGGTACACGACCGTGGAAATGCGGGGAACTGCCTTTGGAATTTTCTTTTTCGCCGCTTTTGGAATCGGATCTTTGGCGTCCAGCTTTTCGGGCTACATTGCCCAGGCCTACGGACTGTCATGGGTTTTTGTCGGCCTGAGTTTTACCAGCCT
>CAZIDC010000598.1:0-2258 GCA_964537885.1 uncultured Syntrophaceae bacterium
ATTGGCCGAAAAAAACTTGGCGTAAGATGTCTCCAATACATTTCCCCGGAAGCCTTCGTCCTTTTGAACCGCCGCCCGATACAACAGCAGGCGGCTCGCTTCCACCAGGGTGGCCATTTCGGCGATGACCGCCTGATTCATCTGGAAGCTGGCGATGGGAACGCCAAACTGTTCCCGTTTCTGGCAATAATCGATACTTTTTTCAAGGCAGGCTTGAGCGAGCCCCAAGGCTCCGGCACCCGCCCCCAACCGCGTGTCCGGAAGGGAGGAAAAAAGAATCCGGGCTCCATCCCCGGGTCGGCCCAGGATACTTTCCCGGGGGAGGCGAACATCCTCGAAAGTGATTTCTCCGGTGGGGAAGGAATGGCTGCCAATTTTATCCATCGCCCGGACCGTGATTCCCCGGCTTTTCATATCCACGATAAAGACCGACAGGCCTTTGCTTTTCGCTTGCGGATCCGTATAGGCGTAGATGATGGCGACATCGGCAACCGGTCCATAAGAAATCCAGGTCTTGGCGCCATTGAGAATAAACCCATCCCCTTGGTCCACGGCTCTCGATTTCATGGATAGAACATCCGAGCCGGAATTCGCCTCGGTCATGGCAAAGCATCCCAATTTTTCACCCGCCACCAGCGGAGGAATATATTTCTGCTTCTGTTCTTCGGTTCCGTTTTTGAGAATATTATAGGCGGTCCCTACACCCTGCATGTTGATGGCTCCGCGGATGGAGCTGCTGGCCCGGGAGATCTCTTCGGTTACCAGGGCCATAGCCAAAAAGCCCGTGTTGGTGCCCCCAAATTCTTCCGGAATAAGAGTCCCGAAAAAGCCCAATTCCCCCATTTTCCGGATCAGTTCCCGGGGAAAGAAGCTTTGGCGGTCATATTCATCAGCAACCGGCATGATCTCTTTCTCGGCAAAGCCGCGGGCCATATTTTTGATGGCCATTTGTTCTTCCGACAATTTAAAGTCCATCGTTCGTCCACCTCCGGAAGGTTGTCAAAGTTGCAAAGGGCTCCGCGATAGCCCTGGAGAGGGGAAGAAACTACCTGGCCCCCGCGGGAGCGATCCGTTTCTCCCCCAATTGAATGGTGATTGCTCCTTTAGGGCAGGCCTCAACGCAGGCTCCACAGCCGTTGCAATAATCCACCCAAGGCGTCAACAGAATCCAGATGGTCGGATCGACCCTTTGGTCTTTGGGGATGGAGAAATCTCTTTTTTGGTTGGGGCGGGTGGCAAACACCTTCGGGGTGCAGATCTCGAGACACTTTTTGCATCCTTTCGGATCATACATGGAATAGTTACATTTTTCTTTGTCGATATTGATTTTAGTTTCCATTTTTTCTCTCCTACCATGAATTTTTGATCGCAGGGATTTCGGCTCGGGCCACCAATTCAATAGCGTCATTTGGGCAGGCAGTATGGCACAACCCGCAACCAAAGCACATATGCATATCAATATCAACGTTGTCCGAGGTCTTGGAGTAATGGAGCGCGCCAAATTGGCACTTGTCAAAGCAGCTCCCGCAGGCGGTACATTTAAGCGGGTTCACCCGGGCGATAGAATGGCCCTTGAGCACATACTCTTTGACCCCGCTCCGAAAGCGATTCATCCAGTAGGTGCAATACCTCCGTTCACAATTGCAGATGGCTTCAATTAAAGGCAGACGGCCGCGACTCATTACAATATGCCATAATCCTCTCTTCTCCCACTCCTCGATCAGTTCCTCCGCTTCTTCGTATTTCAATGGAACTTTGGCCCCTTTGCGCAACTCTTGGCGCAGGCTTTTCCATTCCGCACCGCCGTATTCGGTTAGACCTTTTCCCGGCAACCGCCCATAGGCAATTTCCATCGACATGGTGACCGGCATCCCAAACCCAATGCAGACATAGTCCCGTTTCCCTTCATACACCAGGCGGCAAGGGCAGTGCCCGGCCACGACGATACTATCCTCCCTTTTGGCAGCTTCATCGGCAATCTTGAGAACCCGCAGCATCTCTGATTTAGTAACGATTTGCGAGCTGAAACCGCTGTTGGCCCGGGCCTGGAGGAAATCCGGATTCCGAATGAATTCAGATTCCGCATACCTCCATTCGGTATCGGAAAAGGTCCTGATCATTTCCTGTTTGACTCTTTCTTGCTCCTCGGGGGTCGCAAAAACTTTGTTGAACAGGAAATTTTCCACTTTTTCGTACCATTTATGATCCCGATCCCCATGCTGATTGCAATATTGACACATATTTCCCCGCTCCTTTCA
>CAZIDC010000599.1:0-2252 GCA_964537885.1 uncultured Syntrophaceae bacterium
TTGCGCCGGTGGTTTTGGCCTTTCCCCCCGAGAGCGGCAATCCCCGAAATGAGGTTTTCATGACGCCCCTTCTGGAATTGGGTCTCTATGATCCCGGCTGTCCGCCCCGGGTCACGCCCATGGAGGATCTGGAGCAACTCCTGGGGGCCCCCGTAAGAGTAGTAAGCTGGTATCAAGCCTGGGGGTCAGGTTTTTCCCCGTGTTATCCCCACCTGGTCCTGGAGGCCCAGCGGCGCGGTCTGAAACCGCTCATCACCTGGGAGCCCTGGAAACTACCCCACGAGCTTCCCGCCGGGACTCCGCCGCACGCTCAGCCCGACTTTTCCCTGGAGAAAATCGCCTCGGGCTTTTATGATAACTATGTGCGAACCTGGGCCCGGGCGCTGGCCGGGGTTGCCATCCCCGTATTTCTCAGGCCGATGCATGAAATGAACGGGAACTGGTACCCCTGGGGCGGCATGGTCAATGGCAACCATCCCGCCGCCTTTCCCCGGGCCTGGAAACATCTGCGCCGCCTCTTCCTGCAAGAGGGAGCCCACAATGTGCGCTGGGTGTGGTGCCCCTTTGCCCATTCCGTCCCCAACGTGGCGCAAAATTCCCTGGAAGGTTATTTTCCGGGAGCAGCAGAAATAGATTGGCTGGCCCTGGATATCTACAACCATGCTACCCAGGGGGCTCGTTGGCATTCCTTTACCCAGGCCTTCGAGGAACCGTACGAGCGCCTCTGCGCCTTGGCCCCGGATAAGCCGGTGATGATTGCGGAAATTGGCTGCGCCGAAGCGGGGGGGGATAAGGCTGCCTGGATCAGAGAGGCCTTGCAAGCCTTGTCTGAAAAGTATAAGAGGGTGGAGGTCCTGGTTTGGTTTAATGTGAATAAAGAATGTGACTGGCGAATCGAATCCTCTCCCGAGGCCCTGGGGGCTTTCAGGAAAGAGGCGCAGCGCTTTTCATCCTAAAGGTAAGTTCACCTGATTGCGATCATTTATTAAGAATCATTTAGAAAACCGATTTTCCCGGTCCCCCGGATTTGCCAAGAAGCATCTTATTTAATGTATTCCAGAAGATATTTGGCGAGCCGCTCATTGGCAAGTTTTGTCGGGTGATTATCCACTTCTATCATGTATTTCTCCATCGGGTCTTTATATTCCTTAAATATCTGGTCAACCGTTATTACATCTATCCCGCTCTTTTTCAGGTCATCAATAACCTTACCGTCATCTTTATCACCCAAAGGCCAAACCACCACGTAGAATCTCGCCTTATGCCTCTTTTCTAATAAATTTTTTACTTGAAGGACAATTTGGACAAATAACTTTATATCTTCCTGAGTCCGGTTTGTCCCGGTTAACTTGGCGAGCAGTTGAGACTTCGGGTTGCTCAAGTTCTTGGTGCGCTTTAGGTTTTCCTCCAGAGAAGGATCATCGGTGAACGTTCCGGCATAATCCGCCATTCCGGAAGGAGATAGCTTATACCTGGGCACCCTGGCATCCCAGATCATTTTGCCCGATACCCTTTCTATATGCTCGATCAAGGCCTCATAAATCACCACCATTGGCTGCTGGTCAATGACTATCTTTTCCAACAAGCCGGTCTCAATAATCCGAAGCATCTGGTGTGGACCATAGCCGTGGAACCCAAAGTTATAGACCTTATATCGCCCTCTCGAGAGTTCTTCGAACAAATAAGGCAGGGTTTCATGGTCATTTAACCCTTCGCCATAAGTAAAGGAATCTCCAAAGAAAATCGCATTCTCATAGTTTTTTTCCCCCTCTTCACCCCTTTCCGCCAGGTCATGAGGGGCAACCCTTAATCCATTACCATTATTTGTATAAATAACATCATAGAGGATTTTTTCTCCCAGCGATTTCCTGACTCTTTTCTTAACGTTGGCCCCTGCGGCATATCCTCTGACGGCATCAGAGACATAATAATCCCCCCCCTGAAGGTACTCTTCTTCAATTTTGATTTGTTCTCCCTTGATAATGGGAGCTCTGAGCCAGGTGAAATAAGCCTCAGCCAGGCCGAGTAATAAGACAACTATGGCCAGGTTGAAGAAAAATGCCTTGAGAAAATTATGCCTTTTTAATTTGTAGGAGATGAAAAGGAGGACAAAGAAAGTTTCCAGCCCCAGATAGAAAAAGGGAGCTTTCTCTACATACCTGAGGACCGATACAAAAGAAGCAATGATCAGCAGACCAAAAGAGAGCCATCCAATTAGTCTGGTCCAGTGATTCATAAATTTCATTTTATTC
>CAZIDC010000600.1:0-2247 GCA_964537885.1 uncultured Syntrophaceae bacterium
GGGGGTCTGTGGGATATCAATCTTCTTTACATTTTTTATGCAATAGTCAATAGTTGCGCAGGGAGTGGATAAGGGAGGATACCGTGACCCGACCCGGCGAGAAAATAGTGACGTTTGGAGAAGATAAGACCTACACGCTCGACCAATACGGGTTCCTTGACCCGCCCGAGCAATGGGACGAGGATTTCGCCAACGGCATGGCCCGGCTGCAGGGCATCTATGACGGCCTGACGAAGGAGCATTGGGACTTCCTTTCCTATATTCGGAAGAAGTTTTTAATCGAGAAGAAGCTTCCCTTATTGGTCATGGCGTGCGCCGAAAACAACCTCCGGCTCGGCAAGCTCAAATCCCTTTTCCCGACCGGCTATTTTCGCGGCGCCTGCCGCATCGCCGGTCTTAGCTACCGGTTCATCTGTGAGGTCAGCTTTTGGGTTACCTGCGAGACCGCTCCCCGTCTCATGAGCGAATACAAGGTCACCCCACAAGGTTTCCTCGAGGATTGCAGCCAATGGAACGAGCGTTTTGCCAACCTCGTCAGCGATGAGTGGAAGCTGCCCCTCGGGTTGACGCCCAAACATTGGGAAGTCATCCGGTTCCTGCGCAACTATTACCTGGCTACCAATAACCTTCCGACCGTTTACGAAGTTTGTCGCGCCCACAATCTTGATCTCGAGGATTTAAAAACGCTGTTTCCCGGAGGGTACCGGCGGGGCGCGTGCCGCATTGCCGGACTACCGTTCTTCGCCTGACGGGAAAGGGTCATTGGAGGTCTAATTCGGGCGTTAGTAGGGTTGGTGTGGTCAACGACGGAGGCAAGTTCTAATTCCTTAATCCCCTAAATCACAGGGTGCGCCGGGTAGCCGGTACACCGAAAGGAGGCTGTCATGATGCGCAAGTACAGTTGGGTTCTGGTGGGTGTTTTTGCTCTTGCCCTGGTTCTTCCATCCGGGGCCGCGGCCCAGCAATTTCCGGCCAAGGACATCACCTTGGTGGTTCCCTGGGCGGCAGGCGGGGGAACGGATACGATAGCCCGAACCCTGGCCAAAAACGCCAAAAAACACTTTGGCGTCAATGTCAACGTGGTCAACAAGACGGGAGGCTTGGGAGCGATTGGAATGGGCTCCGTGGCCACTGCGACCCCGGACGGCTACACGGTAGGAGTTATCACTTTCCATTTGAGCAACTACAAAATGATGGGCCTCGCTCCTCTTTCTTACAAGGATTTTTCTCTGATCCAATTGATCAACATTGAAGGCGCCTGCGCCAGCGTCAAGGCCGGCTCACAGTTCCAGACCTTAAAGGATTTGATTGAATTTGCCAAGAAAAATCCCGGAGTGGTCACCGCCGGCCATGCCGGAGCGGGCAGCGTCCAACATCTGTCTCTGGCTTCCCTGGGTTTGCGGGAAAAAATAAAGATCGTCCATGTGCCCTTTGATGGATCCGCTCCAGCCCGGACTGCGCTTGTCGGAGGGCATGTAACTGTGGCCGTTACAACCATCAGTGAAGTTTTGCAGCTTTACCAGGCCAAAATGCTCAAGGTTCTTTACCTGGAAGATGCTAAAAGACATTGGCTCTACCCCGATGTTCCCACCATCGCCGAGGCTGGATATCCCAATCCCAAGATCATTTATGACTGGCGGGCCTTGGGCGCTCCCAAAGGAGTTCCCGCGGACCGCATGAAGGTATTGACCAATGGCTTCAAGAAATGCTTTGATGATCCGGAATTCCAAAAATTAGCCTATGACTTAGGTTTGGCTACGGTTTACCTGGATGCCAAGGCACTCGAAAAGTTTCTGGCCAACATGGAAGAGTATCACCGGCCGGCCCTGGAAAGCGTGGGTCTGTTAAAGGAAAAGTAATCAACTCCCTCTCCTAAATTTAATAGGACGCAGATTTACGCAGATAACCGCGGATAATTATTTTCTTTTTAGTTGAGGTTCTTGCAAAAGTCCGTAATTTACCCTTCGACAGGCTCAGGGTGAACGGGCTTAGGTTGAAATTATTTAGTTTTTCCGTTCGTGGTGAGCTTGTCGAACCACAAAAAAATACTTTTGCAAGAGCCTCAGTTTATCATGATAATCTGTGTATATCCGTGTCCAAAAAGGAAATTCCTATACAATCAAGTTAAGCTCCCTCACCTTTCCCCTCTTCCGCCTTAGCCGGAGAGAGGGCGGGGGGGGAAGGATAAAAGCGGAGGACCGATGGCCCGTGCGACCATGAAGAAAGCGGATATTCTTGTCTCCTTGA
>CAZIDC010000601.1:0-2244 GCA_964537885.1 uncultured Syntrophaceae bacterium
GGGGGGCGAAAGAGTCCACGGGAAGACCGGCATTCACTCCTTCCTGCAAATAGGCCGCCCCGATGGCCATGCTGAAAGCCAGGTCCTGCTCCCGGGTGGCCCCGGCTTCGCGCATGTGGTAGCCGCCGATGCTGGTGACGTTCACGTTGGGGAGGTTTTTGGTAAAGAACACCAGGCTGTCCCGGAACATCCTCATGGAAGGACGGGGCGGGAAGATGTAGGTTCCCCGGGCTACGAATTCTTTCAGAATGTCATTCTGCGGGGTGGCCCGAATCTTACCCCGGTCGATTCCCCGTTTTTCCGCCAGGGCCATATACATGGCCATGACGATGTTGGCCGGGGCATTAATGGTGAAATTGGAAGCGGTCCGGTCGATGTCGTTCTCTCCGGAGAAGGCCTCAAAGATCACCTCCATGTCCCGCAGGGTATCCAGGGCAACCCCCACCCGCCCGACTTCCCCGCTGGCCATAGGGCTGTCCGAATCGTAGCCGCACTGGGTAGGCAGGTCAAAGGCGATGTTGGGGCCGGTCCGGGCGCCGAGCCTCTTCATGTGCAGGTAGTAATCCCGGGTGTCCTCGGGAGCCCCGTACCCCGAGTAGCGGCCGGCGCGAACCAATCCCTTGGCCTGGGCGATTCCCCCCGAGCCGCGTTCGCCGGTACGGTAGGGGAAAGTGGGATAGGTTCCGGCCGTGAAAGGATATTGACCGGGGAAGCCGACATGCTCCAGGAAGTTGAAGCCGTCTTCCAAATCGGGGGGGGTATGGAACTGGGTGGGCGATTCTTTAAGTTTAAATCTTTCCAATGCCGGTTTGAGAGTTTTTTCCTCCCAGCGCTTTTTTTCTTCTTTGATTTTCTCCAGGTCTTCTTTCATGGTAGACCCTCCTTCTTCAATGGAGATTGCGGAATGCGGCATGATGATTATAACTTCTACCACGCATTATGGCAATTCCCTACTTTCTTTTCCCCGTCAACTGATTAACCAACTCCACGGACAAGCCGGTATATTTTTCCGGGTTGAGGAGCTGGTCGATTTTTCCCGGGCTTAAACGGGAAGTAACGCGTTTATCACCCAGGAGAGCATCCCTGAAGTTCTGCCCGCTGTCATGGGTTTTCATGGCGATTTCGTAAATAATTTTGTGGGCCGCCTGATGGCCGACTTTTTCGGCCAGAGCGAACATCACCGGTTCCGAAAGAATGAGGCCTTTCATCAGGTCGAGGTTAGCCCGCATTTTTTTCTCGTTCACCACGAGGCCCTGCAGAATGGCCTTGGAATGTTTGAGCGAGCCCGAAGTCAGAATGCACGCCTGGGGAACCATCTCCCATTCCGCCATCCAGGCCCCCATATCCCGCTCGTGCTCCTGAACCATCCCTTCCAAAGATAGGGCGGCGTGGTAACGGACCATTTTGGATATGGCCAGGACGGCTTCACAGAGGTGCGGGTTCCGCTTTTGCGGCATGGTGCTGCTGCCGATTTTCCCCATGGCGAAAGGCTCGGCTAATTCTCCCACCTCGGTCTTCTGCAGGTTGATCACCTCTTTGGCAATCTTGCCCAGCGTGGCGCAGATGGAGGCCAGCAAGGGGACAAACTCAGCGATGCGGTCGCGGGCGGGATGCCAGGTGATTTCGGGTTCGTTCAGGGCCAGCTCTTTCATGACCCCTTTTTGAACCTTCAATCCCCATTCCCCCATGGCGGCGTGAGTCCCTACGGCGCCGCTGAGGTTTCCCACGAGGATTCTTTTTTTGCTCTGCTCCCACCGCTCAAGGTGGCGGCGGACTTCAGTTAGCCAGACGGCAACCTTGAATCCAAAGGTCAAAGGAAGGCCATGCTGGCCGTGGGTTCGACCGGCCATGGGCGTGGATCGATGTCTTCGAGCCAATCTTGCAAGAATCCCCTCAATCAGCTTCAGCTCGCGGAAAAGGATGGCCGTGGCGTCCTTGACCTGCAGCATCATTCCAGTGTCCATGATGTCCTGGGTGGTGGCTCCCCAGTGGATATATTCCCCGCTGGATTTCCGGCAGACCTTCTGCAGGCCCCAGATCAAAGGCATGATGGGATGAACCGTGCGGTCGGCGGCTTCCTTGAACTCGTCGAGGTTGAGGTTTTCGACCTTGGCTTTGGCCGATATCTCCCGGGCCGCTTCCCTGGGGATCATCCCTACCCTGGCTTGAACCCGGGCTAAAGCGGCCTCCACGTCCAGCCAGCGCTGGAGGCGATACTCGTCGGTAAAAATCTCGCGCATCTCC
>CAZIDC010000602.1:0-2237 GCA_964537885.1 uncultured Syntrophaceae bacterium
CTATCGAAAAAATATTCGCTTCCCGCTTCCGTTCTTTGCCCGTTGTTTATTTCTCGGGTGGATGAAGTCTGGCCAGCCGGAATGAGAATAATGAGAATATGAAGGAAAGGAGAAGAACATGAAAGATATTGGCCCCTATTATGAGACCCTGGCCGCCAAACTGGGCAAGAGCGGCGTCTCGAGTTTGGACCCCATTTATTTAGAGCTTGCGGAAATGATGGGTTCGAAAGAATCAAAGTACATACCCCGTATCCTGGCCAAGTTGGCCACGCCCGAGCAGGCCCGGGTAATCCGCGAGCTGCCGGCGGCCGCCGAAGAAATCTCCGCGAAATTAAAAATGGATAAGGCTCTGGTTGAAAAGCATCTAAAAGAGATGATGGAGAAGGGCCTGGTGGTCATCACCAAGCGTGGTCCACGTATGGTGCGGAACACCTTGCAGCTGCATGATTCGGCTACCAATAATCCCAAATATGAAAAACTCCTCGGGGAGGAGTATTTTGACCTTTGGGCAGCCTACCAGTTGGAGGAGCATTTTCCTGCGCTGATAGACACTTTGGTCGGGGAGGACCGGGGGTTCGCTTATTCCCGGATTATCCCTCGCTGGAAATCAATTCAGAATATCCCGGGGGTCCTCCCCTGTGAGGATATGCGGGATATCCTGAAATCTCAGGAAGTCATTGCCCTGGTTCCCTGTCCCTGCAAAAAGGGTTTCCATAAGCGCCAGTGCGGCGTACGGGATGAGACCTGCATCAATGTGGGGCGAACGGCTATGTATAACTTAAGTCGCGGCGTGGGCCGGAAGATTACTCCCCCAGAGGCGATCGCCTTTTGTGACGGCACGGATGAAGAACCTTTCGTTCATATCGCCATTAATCAGAAAACAGTCAACATGCTGGTCTGCAACTGCCACTGGTGCTGCTGTGAACTCATCCTGCCGCTCCTCCGGCAGAACAAGTACCCTCTTTGGAAAGGTCTGGCGAAGAGCCGCTTTGAAGCCTCGGTGGATTCGGAGAAATGCAAAGGTTGCGGCCGATGCCGGGAAAGATGCCAGTTTGATGCGGTCCAGATGAAAGAGGATCCCGCATCCGGCCTGAAAAAGGCCTTGGTCGATACTGAAAAATGCATGGGCTGCGGCTGCTGTGCAGTCACCTGCCCGACCGGAGCACGGCAAATGAAACTCGTCCGCCCGCCGGAGCATATTCCCGATGTGGGACCTGTAGTCTATTGAGCGGGCGGTCGTCTTTATCCTGAGAGAAGATTCGCCATGCCGGCTTTCCATTGCCCTCTGGGCGCGGTCTATTACGACGATGAACCTTGCATTGACTGCGGTCTTTGTCAGGCCCGGACGGCCCGGGAGATGGTTGAGGCCTCCAAGAGAATGCGGGAATATATCCGCACCCACAGTGAAAGGAAAAAACGCAGCCAGAAAATGGCTGTCTGCGGGAAAGGAGGAACTGGCAAAAGCACACTGACGGCTTTGCTGGCCGATGTCCTGCGGCGGGAAGGCTACACCGTGCTGGTCATAGATAGCGACGAATCCAACCTTGGGCTTCCGCGGTTCCTGGGGTTGGAGAGCTCGTCCACCCCCCTGATTTCTCTGTTGGAACGGTTCTCCATGGGGGATCGGAAGCCGGACGCCTCCTGGCTCGAGGCCGCCCGGATTTCCCTGGAAAGTATCCCGCGCGAATTCATCGTGAGCGCTCCCCGGATGAAATTCCTGACCGTTGGGAAAATTATCGATCCCTTTCAGGGGTGTGCCTGCCAGATGGCCGACTTAGCCCGCGATTTCGTGCAAAAAATTGGACTGGGAATCAAAGAAATCATGCTGATCGATATGGAAGCCGGGATCGAGAGCTTCGGCCGGGGAATCGAAAGAGGCGTTGACACAATTCTCACGATCCTTGAACCATCCTTCGATTCGCTGGCTTTAGCGGAAAAAATCCGCTATATGGCCGAGGGCATCGGCATCTCGGCCGTTCGGGCCATCCTCAACAAAATCCCTTCCCCCGAGGTGGAGGAAAAGCTGAGAGAAAAGCTGGAAAACATACAGATGAAAGTGGCCGGGGCCGTTTACCTCGACCCGCAGATCAGCCAGGCCGGGTTTACCGGCAAAAAGCTGCCGGACAATTCGGCCGCCGCAGCGCAGGTAAAGAAAATCGCCGCCGCCCTATTGGCGGAAGAGGAATAATCGTTGGCCACCTATCGCAATAAAACTCGGGAAAGACCACTTTTTTCTC
>CAZIDC010000603.1:0-2235 GCA_964537885.1 uncultured Syntrophaceae bacterium
AATGTTAGGGGGCTTCCAGGGGGATGATCCGGAACCCGGCAACATCGACTAAGCCTTTATCGGTAAGCTTCAATTCAGGAATAACGGGTAGGGCCAAGAAGGAAAGGGCCAGGAAAGGGTTGGCCGGAATGGCCCCCATTGCTCTAACTGCTTGAATTAATTTTTCCATCTGCGAGGCCACTTCTTCGGCTGTTTCCTGGGACATGAGCCCGGCGATCGGCAGCGGCAGCGAAGCTCTGACTTCCCCGCCCGAGATCGCCACCAATCCCCCGCCCATCTTTTCGATTTCCTCCACAGCCTTTTTCATTTCTTCATCGTGGATGCCGACGACTACGATGTTGTGGGAGTCGTGGGCGATGGAAGTCGCCAGGGCGCCTCCCTTCAAGCCGAATCCTTGCACCAGGCCGACGCTGATATTGCCGGAGGCCTTATGCCTTTCGACAACGGCGATCTTCAAAACATCGGCTTCAGGGTCGGAGACCACCCTTCCGCAGTCATCCTTTTTAACGGGAAGGGAAAGTTTCCGGGTGAGGATCTGTCCGGGGACGAGACCGATCACCCAAGCCTTTTCTGAGGTCAGGCGGAGAGAGAAAGAGGATAAATCCAGGGGTTTGATTTTCACTGAACGATACACTTTGGGATTGAAACGAGCCCGGAAAAGGGGGTAGGCTTTTCCTTCACGGGCCGCTACTTTTCCATCCTTCATGGTCAACCGGACCTGAAATTCACGAAGGTCGGTTACCGCCGTGAAGTCAGCCCGTCGCCCGGGGCCGATGGCTCCGCGGTCTCTCAGCCCAAAGCGCTCCGAGGGATTGAGGGTGGCCATCTGGATGGCCCTTACAGGGTCTAATCCCAGGGCGACAGCCCTTCGCAGAAGGGAGTCCATCTCTCCGGTTTGGATGAGGTCACGGGGTTCCAGGTCATCGAGGACCAAGAGGCAGCGGTGGCTATTTTGCGGGGTTACGGCCGGAAGAAGGTCCTCAAGGTTCTTGGCGGCCGATCCCTCCCGGATCATCAACCACATTCCCAGCCGTAATTTTTCTTCAGCCTCTTCTTTTGTTGTACATTCATGATCGGAGTCTATGCCGGCGGCTATGTAAGCGTTTAATCTTTTTCCGGAAAGAAGGGGTCCATGGCCGTCGATGACTTTGCCCTGTCTTTGGGTGGTTTGAATTTTTTCCATTACCGCGGGATTCTTTTCAAGGATCCCGGGGTAGTTCATCATCTCGGCTAAACCCAGAACGCGCTCGTTTCTGAGCAGCTTCTCCAGGTCTTTGGCAGCGAGGGCTGCCCCGGAGGTTTCCAGGGAGGTGGCTGGAACGCAAGATGGGGCCATGAAAAAATAGTCAAGAGGAAGACCTTTACTGGCGTCGATAAGGGCCTGAATGCCCGGCAAGCCAAGAACATTGGCGATTTCATGCGGGTCAAGAATGACGGTGGTCGTTCCCCGCGGCAGGGCCAAGCGGGCGTATTCGGCCGGTGTCAGGAGGGAGCTTTCGAGATGAAAGTGGCCGTTAATCAATCCCGGAAGGAGAAAAAGTCCTTCCAGGTCCAGGATCTCTTTCCCTTGGCTGTATTCCGTTCCCACGCCCGCAATCCAGCCGCCCCCAATGGCCACGTTGGCGGGATAGATCTCGCCGCTGAAAACGTTTACCACCTTGACGTTTTGCAGCAGAAGGTCGGCCGGGACATCTCCTTTGGCAATGTCGATGACATGGTTCATAAAAAGGTTTCGAGTATTAAGCTTCGAGCCTTGAGCTCCGATTAAACCGGAAACACGGAACTCGCAACTCGAAATTTTCTTCATGGTTTCAATTCAACGACGATCTCCGGCGGATGGATGATAGTTTCGTGGACGAAGCAGGCTTCGGCCATGCGTAAAAGCCCCTTTTTTTCTGTTTCCGGGATATCGTGAGGATAGTGAATTTCCGCTTTGATGGAACCGATGCGCCAGGGATCTTTGACCACGGTCCAGTCGAGATATACTTTCATCCCCTCCACCGGCAGGTTATGGCGTTTACAGAATCTCACGGCATAAACCCCGATGCAGATTCCCAGGGAGGCAACGAATAATTCAGCCGGCGCCAGCGCTTTATCGGTTCCCCCTTCGGCCTGGTGCTGGTCACTTAAAACTTCATGGCCGCCGCAGACCGCCTTGAAAATAAATCCCTCCTGCCAATTTACTTCCATTTTCATAACTTTTCTCCATCCTTATTTGATGAGTTCGTAAAAAGT
>CAZIDC010000604.1:0-2233 GCA_964537885.1 uncultured Syntrophaceae bacterium
GTAATCACCCTTTTTAACTTGGATGAAATTTCTCAACCTTCCCATCCCTTCAATGGCGCATTCCACCACGTCGCCAGCCTGAAGGTATTTTTTGGTGCTGAAGGAAGTTCCCGTCGGGGTTCCGGTCGCAATCACATCCCCGGGTTCAAGGGTGACAAAACGGGAGATCCTGGAAAGGACCCGGGGAATTTTGAAGATCATTTCCTCGCCTAAACTATCCTGCCGCAGCTCACCGTTGACCCAGAGCCGCAGGCGCAGGCCATGGGGGTCTTTGATCTCACCTTTCATGACTAAGTAGGGCCCGAGAGGGGCAAAGGTGTCCCGGCCTTTCATGAAGAACCAATTTACCAGCGGGGGATTTTCTTTCTGGCCGACGTATTCCCGGTCCGAGATGTCGTTGAAAATAGTATATCCCGCCACATGGTCCATGGCCTTTTCTTCCGGGATATACCGCCCTTTTTGGCCAATGACCACGGCCAGCTCGACTTCATGGTCTAATTTTTCGCATTCCGGAGGAATGATGATCGGCTCCTCCGGCCCGATGATGGCCGTGGAAGGCTTCATGAAGATAAGAAGGTCCTGCGGCAAGGGAGAATCGCTGACGACTTCGCGCACGTGGCTGGCATAGTTCCGCGCCAGGCAGAGGATCTTGGGCGGGCAGGATAGGGGAGGAAGCAGTCGGACCTTTTGGCTCTCAAACAGCATGGCCTTCAACCCCGCTAAGGGGCGAGTGCTTCCGGAGACCTGCTCTCTCACCCAGGAGGTTATCCGTTTAACCCTCTGGACAGCTTTAGTTCCCCCGGCTAAAAATTCTTCCAGGTTCTTGAAGAGAGGGAATTTACCCGGCGCTCTTTCCCTATTTTCCATGAAGCCGCTTGCGGCGTTCAGGTCGATGATCCTTTCTCCCCACACGATTCCCGGCCGGGCCTTTTCCCGCGGCGGTTGAAACATGGCTAATGGCAATTGACCCCTCCTTATAAGTTTTTCCAGAAAATTTTCTGGGTTTCCTTAACCTTTTTGATAACCGAGTCAATCATCTTATGATCAACAGTCTGGCGCATGTTCTCCTCCCGCCCCTTGGCCAGGGTTTCCCCGCGCATCGTCTTGAGGACCTCTTTGGCCGAATCCCTGAGACCTTCCAGATGGTATCCCCCTTCCAGAACAAAGACCACTTTCCCTTTGCAGGTCTTCTCGGCAAGCTCTAAAACAATCTTAGTTAGGTTGGCGAATCCCGCGGGAGTCACCTGCATTCCCCCCAAGGGGTCCCGGTAGTAAATATCAAAACCTGCGGAGACAAAAACGATGTCCGGCTTATACTCCAAGGCGATGGGCTCAAGAACTTCCTCAAAGACCCGCATATATTCGGCATCCCCGGGCCCGGTCGGGAGAGGAACATTGACCGTAAAACCCTTTCCTGCCCCGCTGCCGACTTCGATTATGGAGCCTGTCCCCGGATAATAGGGAAATTGATGGGTTGAAAAATATAGAACGTCGGCATTCTCGTAAAAAGAATGCTGGGTGCCGTTCCCATGGTGCAGGTCCCAATCGATGATTAGTCCTCTTTTTAACCGATGGGTTTGGAGGGCGTATTGCGCAGCAATGGCCACGTTGTTAAAAAGGCAAAATCCCATGGCCCGGTTGGACTCAGCATGGTGGCCCGGAGGCCGGATGAAAGCGAAAGCGTTGTCCACCTCCCCCCGCAAAACTTTATCTACAGCCTCCATAACTCCGCCGGCGGCCAATTTAGCCGTCTCATAGGATTTCGGGCAGGCATAGGTATCCGGATCGAGCATCATCAAAGAGCGGCGGGCCGTCGAAGCTACCAGCTGGATATAATGGGGAAGGTGGATCAACTCCAGCTCCTCATCAGTCGCCATCCGGGGTTTGATTTCCACAAACTTTTCTTTCTGGTCAGGTTCCTGGAGCATTGCGTAAATGGCCTGCAGCCGTTCAGGCGATTCAGGGTGGTAGGCATCAGCCACATGATCTAAGTACCGATCGTTTTTGACAATTCCTGTTCGCGCCATGCTTTTACGTTCCTTTTTGGCGAAGACCTTTAAATTTATTGGGACGCAGATTGTCGCATATTAACGCAGATATATATTTTCCGGGAATCTTTTTTTTAAAATGGCCAGAAATCTGGGTTTACCCGGTTAGACAGAAAACATCTAAAAGGGTAAATTTATGTCCCACAAGAAATTTCCTACAATCGATTTTCTTTTCATCTTTCCAA
>CAZIDC010000605.1:0-2224 GCA_964537885.1 uncultured Syntrophaceae bacterium
GGTTAAAAGGCAATTTCTGAGATTCAACATTGGAAGAATCTGCGCACCAGGAGGCATGTTTTGGGCAAGGGAATCGGGTATGGCAAAACGATTTTGTTCGGCGAAATGTTCGCTATCTTTGGCATCCCGGTCATTGCTTCCGCCTTATCGATGAAGGCTGAGGCGCAAGTTTTTCAGACCGCATCCGGAGGCTGGGAAATCAGGGATGAACGCGGAGAGGCCAAAGGTTATAAAGAAGAAAAAAAAGGGATGCAGCTCGAATCCCTGGAAAGGATCTTTCAACACCTGAGTTTCCGCCCGGAACATCTCCGGATTCTGATCAGCGGAGATCTCCCGGCCATGAGCGGAATCGGAGCAACGGGGGCGAGTTCGGTGGCCATCGTGCGGGCCCTCGCCGAGGAATTCAACCTCCGCTTGACTGATGATGAGGTTAACGCCGCGGCTTACCAGGCCGAAATCGCCTACCACGGGCCCACGACGAGCGGTATCGATAACATGGTCTCCACCTACGGCGGGATCATCTGCCTCACTCGGGGAGAACCGAACGCTGTGCGGAAGATGCGGCTCAAAGAACCGGTTGAAGTTGTCATCGGAGACACGGGGATCATCGCCAATACCAAGGCCCTGCTTGCTGCCCTCGGGGATAGAAAAAAAACCTTCCCCGAACGGTACGGGCGCATTCTGCGGGATGCGCGGCAGATCGCCGATGAGGCGACGGCCAGCATCGAAACCTTCGACCTGAAGGGGATCGGCCACCTGATGGACCGGAACCAGTCGCTGCTGGAAGAAGCGGAGATCTCGTGCCCGGAGCTAAATCTTTTGATTGGTCTTTGCCGGGGCGCGGGGGCGCTGGGGGCCAAGCTGACCGGTTCGGGAGGCGGCGGCTGCATGCTGGCGCTGACCCCGGGGAAAGATTTGCAGGAGAAGGTGGCTTCGGCGGTGGAATCGCGAGGGTTCCAAGCCCTTCGGTCGAGGTTGGGGGTGAACTAAAAAGGGGAGTATGGATAAAACGATTCTTCTGATCGGAACCATGGATACGAAAGAGGAGGAGCTGTTATTCTGCCGGGATCTTATCGCCCGCAGAGGGTTCAAAGTCCTTCTCCTGGATGCGGGGATCTTGAAGGACCCCCGGACGCCCCCGGATGTCACCCGGCAGGAAGTCGCCCGGGCAGCCGGGGTCGGTGATTTGGCAAGCCTCCTGGCAATGGGAGATAAGGGGAAGTGCATTGAAACGATGATCAAGGGAGTTGCCGCCAAGACGCAGGAACTCCTCCGGCAGGGGGCGTTTCAAGGGATCCTGGGGATGGGCGGAGGGCAGGGAACGGACATCTGCGCCTCAGCCATGCGGAGCGCTCCTCGGGGGATGCCCAAACTTTTGGTCTCGACGGTCGCCTCGGGCAAGGCTGCTTTCGGTCCCTACGTTGGCACCAAAGATATTGCGATGATGCATTCGATCGTCGATCTCCAGGGGCTCAATTTTTTGATCCGGCGGATCCTGGCCAATGCGGTGGGAGCCGTCTGCGGTATGGTCGGGACAGGGGATGAAGAAGCAATGAAACCCCGGGGTATCCCGGTGGCCCTGTCCATGCTGGGGACCACAACGCCCGGGGCCCTGCGGATTAAGGCGATGCTGGAGCGGCGCGGATACGAGGTTGTCGCCTTTCATCAAAACGGCACCGGCGGGATCGCCATGGAAGAGATGATCCGTGAGGGCGCTTTCAAGGGGGTTCTGGACCTAAACCTGCATGAAATCGGAGACCGCTTCGTCGGCGGGCTGCACAGCGATCCCCGTCAAGAGCGTTTGGAAGCGGCGGGGGCAATGGGGATTCCCCAGGTGATCGCTCCCGGGTCCATCAATTATGCGGTGTGGGGCCCTTTTCTTAGCCTGTCCGAGGAATTGAAGTCCCGGAAATACATCATCCATAATCCCAACATGACTTTGGTGCGGCTGAGTCCGGATGAGCTGCGCCAAGTGGGAAAGCTCACCGCAGGAAAACTGAACCGGGCCAAAGGGCCGACCCGGGTCTTTATTCCTCTGCGGGGATTCTCCTACCCCGACCGGGAGAATCTGCCCCACTGGGAACCCGAGGGAAACCGGGCCTTTCTCGAAGCGCTCAAGGCCCACTTACATCCCTCAATCCCGGTGAAAGAGCTCGACGCCCACATTAACGACCCGGAGTTCATCGATCCGGTGGCCGATGCCTTCTTGTCCATGATGGAGAAA
>CAZIDC010000606.1:0-2220 GCA_964537885.1 uncultured Syntrophaceae bacterium
AGCTTGCGCAGGAATGGCAAAAATGGAGCGGCCCCCATTTTCTGAAACCATCAACCTTACAAGGAGATCTTTCATGGACAAAGTTTTCATTACCGCCGCAGTGACCGGTTCCGGTCCCACGAGGAAGAACAGCCCTTACATCCCCTATACTCCCGAAGAAATTGCTAATGAAATCATCCGCTCCTCCGAAGCCGGGGCGGCCATTTCCCATGTCCATGTCCGTGACCCCAAGACGGGCGCTCCCGCATTCGAGCTGGAATATTTCCAGGAGATCCGCGACCGCGTGCGCTCGAAATGCGATATCCTGCTCAATTTCACCACCAGCGCAGCCAATCTCACCGGCGAAAACGTCACCGAACGGCGCCTGGGGACCACAACCCTTGGGCCGGATCTGTGCACCCTGGATATTGCCAGCATGAATTATCAAGACCGGGTCTTCATTAATCCCCCGGCTTGGGGCCCGCTCTGCTGCAAAGTCGCTCGCGAGCGGGGTGTGAAACCGGAACTGGAATGTTTTGATGCCGGACATGTTCGGCTGGCCATCCAACTCGTTGAGCAGGGATTAGTGGACCCTCCCTATCTTTTCCAGATTTGCCTGGGCGTGCAAGGGGGGATGTCGGCGAATTGTAAGAATTTTATGTTTATGAAGGAAATCATTCCCCAGAAGGACGTGGTATGGACCACGCTCGGAATCGGACGCGAGGAATTTCCCATGGCCATCATGTCCATCCTGAATGGCGGCCATATCCGGGTTGGTTTCGAGGACAACGTCTATCTCTCGAGGGGGGTGCTGGCCAAGAGCAATGCGGAGTTGGTCGAAAAAGCCGTACGGCTGGCGAGGGAAATCGGGAGGGAGATTGCTCCTCCGGATGAGGTTCGGACTTTACTCAACATAAAGAAAAAGTCGTAATGGCTCCGCTGTCTTCCCTGTAACCTCTTCACGGATGAAAGGGTTTGCTTTATTATGCCTTTTTTGCCGAACCGCAGGAGTTCACGAACGGCAAGCCCATCACGGACGTGAAGCATTCTTTTACTTCAGCTTGCAGGAAGGCGGGTATCGCTGATTTTAGGTTCCACGACCTGCGGCACACCTATGCTTCGCATCTGGCCATGAGGGGGGTGCACATCCGGGCCTTACAAGAATTGCTGGGCCATAAAACATTGGCCATGACCCAGCGCTATTCTCACCTGGCCCCGGAACAGCTGCAGAATGCTGTCAAGCTGCTGGATGGGGTGATTGGGGAGAAGCGGGAGCTGGCTGGGCAGGTAGTCGCATAGAAGTGGGTTTTGGCTTTCACTTACAAAGAATCAGGATCGGTCCACATTAAAGGGCAATGATTTCCGTTGGAAAGAGAGTTTAACTCCTAAGCCGAAGGGCGCAGCGCTTTTTGCCGCGTCCCCCTCCCGCGCCTCGTTAGCTCAGCAGTTTTACTTCCTGACTACGATGTCCTTCTTCGTGCTTTCGACGATGGCCAGCAACTCCTGCTGCTCCTTGGCGGGCACGCCATAGTTGTTCAGCACTCGGCGAAAATCCGCCAACATGGCCTGCCACTCCTTCTCGCTGATATTAAGATGAGCGTGGGACTCCTTCATCCCTCGGCCTATGTATTTGCATGGACCGCCGGTCTGCTGGCAGACCAAAGCGGTCACGTGATACTTAAGCCCGGCCGCTGGCACACGATCCCTGGCTGCCTTGATTGCTGGGTTGGCATTGAGCACATCGTTCACGAACAACAGGTCGATGAATGTGTCCACCACGACGGAGATCGGATAGACCCCTCCGAGCCTGTCATAGAGGGATTTGCTCGGCTGCGCCTCGGCGGCTGTGCCTTCAGTAACATAACCTATACCTACTGTGACGCAGAAGAGGATACCAATCACCATAACCCCTAAAATTGTCTTTTTCATTTTTTCCCCCTTTATAAAGAATTTCGTATTGCCAAAATCAATCGCGGCGGTTACGCCGATTCTCACTTCACCCCCGTTCGCTCGCCCACAACGTGCTCCTCATCCTCTTTATTGGTATCTTACCAACAGCAGTTGTCAATGGAATATGGGGTCGATCCCGTATTTTTTGAAGAAAAATATAGTATTTTTGAAAAAGATTAAAGGCCTTTTAAATTCACAAGGTTAAAAGTCTGCAGGAACTGCATTAGATTATTAATTTATATTTGAAAGGTTTTATTGTGGACCAGAAATGCAAAACCACCACTTCAGGAA
>CAZIDC010000607.1:0-2212 GCA_964537885.1 uncultured Syntrophaceae bacterium
CGGTGATCCTTGATGGCGGTCGGGAGATGGGGAGAATATGAAAAATTTATTTAACGCCCAAGGTGCGCAAGAATTTATCGCCAAGTATCCAGCGGTTGCCCCGGAGTTGGCCCTGCGGGCCTACACCTCCCGTCTGATCGGGCAAGATCCCGGTCTTGTCCTTCACGGGGGGGGGAATACTTCCGTTAAAATAAAGGCTAAAAATATCGTGGCGGCAGAGCGGGAGGTCCTCTACGTCAAGGGAAGCGGGGTGGATTTGGCTACCATTGATCCGCAAGGGTTTGTGGGGCTGGAGCTGGATTCTTTGCGTGAGCTGAAGAAACTCGAAGATCTTGGGGATGAGGAGATGGAAAATCAACTGCAGATTCACAAGATTTTTTTCGCCGCCCCCGATCCTTCGGTGGAAGCCCTCCTGCACGCTTTTCTTCCCTGCCGCTATGTAGACCATACCCACGCCGATTCGATCCTGATATTGACCAATCAGAAACACAGCGAAGATTTTCTGCGGGAGGCCCTGGGAAACAGAGCGGTTGTGATTCCCTACCTCAAGCCCGGCCTTGGGCTGGCCAGAGCGGTGCTCGAACGGTATGAACAAACCGCCGGGTTAGAAGCCGTTGTGGTGGGCCATCATGGAATTTTTACCTTCGGCGAAGATGCCCGGACCGCTTATCAAAGGATGATTGATTATGTAACCAGGGCCGAAAGGTTTATCCAGGAAAGAAAGGGCAAGAGAGGGTTCGGGACTACTCGGGCCGACCTGACTGTTCCCCAAGACCCCCCCGCGGCGATTGCCCGATTCGCCCAGACCGTGCGGGGAGCCTGCGCTTACCGGGACGTCGGCGGGCGCCTTTGCCGGTTCTATGCGGAAGTGCGGAACGATTCTGGGCTTGTAAAAGCCTCCCTTTTCCGCGAGGCTCAAGATCTCTGCAACTCGGGCGTTCTTACTCCCGATCATGCCATCCGGACGAAAAATTTATGGGCTTATGTGGAACGAATTCCAGGGGATGATGCAACTCTTAAGCGTGCCGTTAAAGAGTCGGTAAGCGCCTATCAGGCCGCTTACGAAAGATATTGCGCAGCGGAGGGTAAGGCCCAACAAATAGAAGATAAAAAGCTTGATCCCTATCCCCGGGTTTTTTTAGTCGCCGGCGCCGGGATCGTTGCCCTGGGATTTACCCGGAAAGCCGCCCGGATTGCCGCCGACATTGCGGAACATACTCTGCGGGCAAAACTTCTGGCGGAAACGATCGGAGAGTACGCTTCCCTTTCCGAGTCTCATGTTTTTGACATGGAGTACTGGAGTCTGCAGCAGAAAAAAATCGGAAGGACCCCTCCGCTTCCCCTCCGGGGACAGATCGCCTTGATCACCGGCGGAGGGGGAGCGATCGGGTTGGGTATCGCCGACCGTTTGCTGGCCGCAGGGGCGGCGGTGGTGCTTGCGGACATTGATGAACCGCGTTTGCAAAAAGTCCATTCTATCCTTACGCGGCAGTATGAGGAGAGCCTGATAGAGAAAATCATTTTTGACGTTGCCGACTTTGAATCCACGGAAAAGGCTTTCCAGGAAATAAGCCTTCGCCTGGGGGGGATAGATATTCTTGTCCCGAACGCGGGGATTGCCCATGTGGCCAAGGTGGAGGATTTAGACCCGGAGAAATTCGACCAAGTCATTGCGGTCAATCTCAAAGGGACCTTTAACGTGATCAAGGCTTCCATTCCGATTTTCAGGCGGCAGGGCACGGGGGGCAATATAGTCGTAATCAGCTCGAAGAATGTCTTTGACCCGGGGGCCTCCTTTGGAGCGTACAGCGCCTCCAAGGCCGGGGCCCACCAGATGGCCAAAATCGCTGCCCTGGAGCTGGCCGAGTTGGGGGTCCGGGTGAATATGGTGAATCCCGACGCGGTTTTCGGGGATGAAGAAGTTCCCTCCCAATTGTGGGAGCTTGTCGGCCCGGAGCGGATGAAATCGAGAGGCCTCGACCCGCAGGGTTTACGGGACTATTACCGCCAGCGGAATCTCCTGAAGGTCCAATCGACCGCTGAACACGTGGGCAACGCGGTTGTTTTTTTTGCCAGCGAAGCAACCCCGACCACGGGGGCTACGCTTCCAGTAGACGGAGGAATTCCCGCCGCTTTCCCCAGGTAAATCCATTTCCTTATTTTCCTTGCGGCCCTCGACCGGATCCTTTTCTAATAATTCTATGATAAAGTG
>CAZIDC010000608.1:0-2207 GCA_964537885.1 uncultured Syntrophaceae bacterium
GTTTATCCTTAAATAAGTTTTCGCTTTTAAATCCCCCTTTGAAAAAGGGGGACATCGGGGGATTTGCTTTGGGACGCCTTGAGAAAATCCCCCCTCACCCCTCTTTACAAAGGGGGGAATACTATTTACGGACAAGCTCTTAAGGGGTTGTGAAAATTCTTAAGGCACTTTTTATTTTTTGGATCTTTTTCTCCATCTCCTTAAAAAGGCGATGGGCTTCAGTGATGGTGACTCGCTGGAACCTTACTTTATCCCCCGGCCTGGCCTGAGCCAGAAGGTCCTGATCCGCTGAGGTCACAACGGCAATCTTGGAATATCCCCCGGTAGTCTGCCCGTCAGCCAACAATATAATGGGCATTCCATCTCCGGGAACCTGGATGGAGCCCGGCGGGGTGGCGTCGGTCAGAATGTCCGCGCCTGCTTTATGCCCGATCTGCGGGCCTTTCAGCCGGTACCCCATCCGGTCCGACTGGGGAGTGATTATATACTCGCTGTTCAGAAAGGTATCGATTCCCCGGGATGTGAAATAATCATTCTGAGGACCCAGGATCACCCTTACCTGCCAGTTTTTGCCATAAACAGGGATCAAACCTTCGGGTAAGGACCAAGTTGCCGGAACCTGGATCCTGATTCCTGAATCCTTTCTTTTTATAATATCCCCCTTGATCAGAGCCCGGCCATTTCCCCCCAGGTTGGAACGGGTATGGATCGAACGGCTTCCCATGACCAAAGGGATATCAATCCCCCCGGCAACAGCCACGTAAGCCCGGCATCCGTTTTGCGGCGGGCCGAAAGAGATGATTTCCCCTTTTTGGATTTCCAGCACACGCCACATGGGTGCAGGTTTTCCATTGATCGCGGGGCAAAGGCCTGCTCCGGTGCAAGCGACGCGCAAGTTTTGCAGGGCTTTCAATTTAGGCCCCCCCACGGTCGCCTCCATTGCCGCATCTCCCTCCTCATTCCCAACCAGGAGGTTGGCCACCCGCAGGGCAAATTTATCCATCGCCCCGGAGATGGATACCCCATATTTTTGGTATCCATATCTTCCAAGGTCCTGAACGGTGGTAAATGGACCCGGCTGAAGAACTTCTAATGCTTCCACACACCCTCTATCTTAATAGGACGCAGATTTTCGCAGATATACGCAGATAAAATCAATAATCAGCAAACACTCGAGCCTCTTGCAAAAGTATTTTTTTGTGGTTCGACAAGCTCACCACGAACGGAAAAACTAAATAATTTCAACCTAAGCCCGTTCACCCTGAGCCTGTCGAAGGGTAAATTACGGACTTTTGCAAAAAGCTCACTCCCTAACGAAAAAGATTGTCTTCTATTTTTTGCATTGAGCCTTACGCCCTTTGCCTTGCCCCTTGGCTTTATTCAAATCCTGAAAATCCGTGTTCATCTGCGTCCCATTAATTAAACCAAGTCTTTCATCGGAACGATTTGGACTCCGACTGCTTCCAGTCTCTTCCGTATGGTCTGGGCCACTTTGACCGCGCTAACGGTATCTCCGTGCACCATGACCGTCTGACCGAAGCATTCGATATCCTTTCCGTCGCAGGTCTTGACTTTTCTCTCCCGGATCATCCTTAGGACTCGGTCCGCGCACTCTTCGGGATCGGTGATGACAGACCCGGGCTTCTTTCTTGATACAAGCATCCCGCTGGCGTCCAACTCCCGGTCGGCGAAGAATTTTTTCACCACTTTAAGGCCGGCCTTTTCAGCCTCCCTGGCCATCAAATCCCCTTTGGGGCCGTAGATCAGGGGAACAATCAGGTTTTTATCCAACTGGGCCACGGCAGCGATTCCCGCCCGGGCAATCTCTTCATTGTCGCTGTTAAAGGAAGTCCCGGCGCTGCCGTGCCAGGTGAAGTGCTGCAATTCCTCTCCCTCGGCTCTCGCAATGGCTTGGAGGGCCCCCCCTTGATAAAGGGAGTAATTGAGATATTCCTCGGGAGTTAGGGCCATCAATCTTCGGCCAAATCCCATGAGATCGGGAAATCCTACATGGGTCCCGATTTTCACTCTATTCTTTTGAGCCAGTTTTACCGTATGCCTCATGACCATGGGGTCTCCGCCATGAAAACCGCAGGCAACGTTAGCCGAAGAAATGTACTCCATTAACTCTTCGTCGTATCCCAACTTCCAACGGCCAAAGCTTTCCCCCACGTCGGCACTGATATCAATCTTCATTTTTCACCCCC
>CAZIDC010000609.1:0-2207 GCA_964537885.1 uncultured Syntrophaceae bacterium
CGGTCTGGTCGATTCGGAAGGTGATCCGCCAGTTGCGGGTGACGAAGTCTTTCAGGCCCAGGGTATCCCGAAAGATCTCCTTATGGAAATAGAGAGAGGATATATCCCGAAGGGTCCCGGAACAAGGGAAGCCTTGCATATCGGCAGCGAAGCCCGTAAAATAGAATTGGCAGGGATAGAATAACCATGAACCGGAAAAAACCAGCTTCCAAAATTCGCATCGGCATTGACTTCGGCACGACCCGGACCCTCGTGGCCAGCGTTGAGAAGGGAAACTACCCGCTGGTTACTTTTGAAACAGAGGGAGGAGAGGCCCATGATTGGTATCCGTCTCTGATTGCTGCGCGGGGCTCAGAGATGGCCTTTGGGTGGGAGGCCTGGGCCAAGCAAACCGACGAGGATTGGCATAAATTCCGTTCTTTTAAGCGCCTCTTGTCGCAGGCGAACGTCAACTCCATCATAGAGCTGGGTGGACGGGCAATTCCCCTTCTCGAGCTGCTCATCGGGTATTTCCGCGCCTTGCGTCACGATCTGTTGGAAAACTCCAATTTGAATATCCACAGGGCGGCAACATTCGAAGCCATGGTCGGGATTCCGGCCAATGCCAACAGCAACCAGCGGTTTTTGACTCTGGAGGCCTTTCGCCGGGCCGGCTTTGGAGTCCTGGGAATGGTCAATGAGCCATCGGCGGCCGGCATTGAGTACACCTACCGCTACCGCCAGAAAACCGACGAGCGCCGGTTGGAACACCTCCTGGTTTATGACCTCGGAGGAGGCACTTTTGACCTCTCCGTCATTCAAATCGCCGAGCTGAACCATCGGGTGGTCACGACGACGGGGATCGAGTACCTGGGGGGGGATGATTTTGACTCCATTCTCGCCCGCCTCGCCCTCTCCCGAGCCGGCTTAGACCCCAATCTCCAATCGGATTTCTGGCTTCTCGAGGAATGCAGGCAAAAGAAAGAAGACGTGAATCCGAACACAAAAAAGATTCACATAGACCTCAGCCGATTTATGGGCAAAGACTTTGAAGTCGCCATTCCCGCCCCCGAATTTTACGAACAGTGTTTTCCTCTCGTGGAGAAGACCCTAAGTGCCGTTGATGCGATTCTGGCCCAGCCTTCCTCGGGGGAGGCCTCAGCGGAATGGAGCCAGGAAGCCGGCCTTTATCTCGTGGGAGGAGCGGCCGAGCTTCCCATCATTTCCCGCCTATCTCGGGAGCGCTATGGACGACGCCTCCGCAGGTCTCCCTACCCCCGGGCTGCCACCGCGATTGGACTGGCGATCGCGGCGGACGAGATGTCCGGCTATACCCTTGAAGACCAATTTACGCGCCATTTTGGGGTCTGGCGCGAGGCGGATGGGGGAGAGAACATTTCTTTTGACCCGATCTTTACCAAGGGCACCCCCCTCCCTTCCCGCGGCCAGCCTTTTCTTGTCCGCTCCCGGAGATACCGGCCCGCCCATAACATCGGTCATTTCCGATATATCGAGTGCAGCCAAATCGACAGCCAGGATCTCCCCACCGGAGATATCACCGCCTGGGATGAAATTCATTTCCCTTTCGATCCGGAATTAACCAGGATGGATGACGTGGAGAAAATTCCCATTCGGCGCTTGGACCCGCATGGGGCTGCGATCGAGGCCGAGGAAATCTATACCTGCGATAGGCAGGGAATGGTCAAGGTCACCCTTATTAATAACGCCATGGGGCTTCGGAGATCCTATCGACTCCGGCGCAGTGCCTGAACCAAGGTCATCAAACCGTTTCAGCTGCAAGCAAGTTCACTGTGCGCCGGCGTCCCAACGTTCAAAAAATTATCAAACACGTTCTGCACGAACGTCCCCCCCCCTACACTGAAATCCTGCGGCTAGCTGGCAAACAGGCGCGACAGGGCCCAGCTGATAAAACTGATGAGGAGGGAACCGAAAAAGGCTCCCCAGAAACCATTCACCTGAAAGCCTCCGACCAGGCCCGACACCATCCAGAGAAGGAGGGCATTGATCACCAGGAGGAAGAGCCCCAGGGTGAGAATCGTGAAAGGGAGAGTAAGCAGGACAAAGATGGGGCGGACAAAGGCGTTGAAGATTCCCAGGAGAATCGCAGCGCCCAAGGCGGCCCAGATTGTATCCACCCGCATCAAGCTGGGAAACAGATAAGTAATGCCCAAGATGGCCACCATGTTGATCAGCAATCGAATCATAAG
>CAZIDC010000610.1:0-2207 GCA_964537885.1 uncultured Syntrophaceae bacterium
CCGATGCTTCCGGCGCGTTCCGCCCAGACCCCCGGGCCTCAACAAAGGTGGTAAAACCACCTTTTCAAACCGCTAAATTGATACGGAATTTATATTTTGGACCGTTCATTCAATGATGGGATCTATTCTACTTGGATGAAGATCGAATGTCCACTGAACATCATTCTGTATTAAAGGTGTGAAGCTCAATGACCCAGGGGAATAAGCCTCCGTTGATTCTGGCATCCGCATCTCCCCGGCGTGAGGAGCTTTTGCAGCTTCTGTCCATCCCGTTCGAAACGATCCCCAGCCGGATCGAAGAAATTTTCTTTGAGGGAGAATTACCCGAAGAACATGTCATGAGGTTGGCCAGAGCCAAAGCAGAGGAAGTGGCTGGGCAATATCCCGGGCGATGGGTTCTGGCTGCGGATACGGTGGTGGAAATCGATGGGCGGATTCTGGGGAAGCCAAAGGATCAGCGGGAAGCAGAAGAAATGCTGCGGATGCTCAGTCAACGGGAACATCGCGTCCTTACAGGTTATTATATTATGAACTCATCGTCCTCGCCGAAGAAGGGTGGAAAGGTAACGACCCGGGTAAAGTTCAAAGCCCTGTCCGCAGGAGAGATACGCTGGTACGTGGGGACGGGTGAACCTTTTGACAAGGCGGGAGGGTATGCCATCCAGGAAAGGGCGGCCTTTATGGTGGAGGAAATCAGCGGTTCTTACACCAATGTCGTAGGTTTGCCGCTTGGCGAGGTGGTGGAAGCTTTACAGGAGTTGGGGGCGGTTGATCTTTTCCCATAGGTTGCCGACAAGAATGGCGGATATTCTGGCCAATTTAAACCGCGTTCAAGAGCGAGTAGCAGCCGCGGCCCGGCGGGCGGGGAGAAGTCCTGAAGAAATCCGCCTGGTGGCTGTAAGCAAAACCGTTGGGGCGGAGCGTGTGCGGGAGGCCATTGCTGCCGGCGCAAAAATTTTAGGGGAAAACTACGTGCAAGAAGCCCAGAAAAAAATCGAGGCCGTAGGCCACGGCATAGCCTGGCACTTCATCGGGCATCTGCAGACCAACAAAGCAAAGGTTGCCGCCCGCCTCTTCGATTTGATCCATTCCGTTGACAGCCTTAGCCTCGCTGAGGAATTAGACAAGGCGGCCAAAAAGCAGGGAAGGATTTTACCTGTCCTGCTCCAGATCAGCCTCAGTGAAGAGACAACCAAATTCGGGGCCAAGGAAAGGGAAATTTTCCGGATGGCGGAGAGCCTGGCAACGATGGAGGGCATCAGGGTTGAGGGTTTGATGACTATGCCCCCGTACTTTGAAGATCCGGAAGCGGCCCGGCCCTACTTTGGGGCGCTGAGAGAACTGAGCGAACGTCTGGCCCGGCAGAAGATTCCCAGGATCTTGATGAAAGAGCTCTCCATGGGAATGTCCAACGATTTTGAAGTGGCCATCGAAGAAGGAGCCACTCTGGTCCGGGTGGGAACAGCGATTTTCGGCCCGCGGACCTGAAGCGTCCCCAATAAAAATTCTTGCCCAAAATTTCTCCCGGTGATAAATTTTAGAAAAATTCAATGGCCGCGAGGAAAATTATGGCGATCAGCAAAGAACAGGTAATGAAAGCCGTGGCGGAGAAAGCGGGTCCTTCCATCACGGTGGAAGCGAAGCTGGAAAAAGGTTTATGGCGGGTAACGCTGACCCAGGAGGGGAAGAGTTCCTCCCTGGAATTAAAGCGGGGGTTTATGGAAGATTATTTCGATAAAGGGGAATACCAACAGGAGATGGCCTTCGAAACCCGGATCAATAAGGCTCTGCGCGAGCTAAAAAAATAAAGATATGCGGATAACAAAAAAAGGGGTTAACTTGATTGTGTAGGAAATTGCTTTTTGGACACGGATTATCAGGATAAACGGCAAAGAAAATAATTATCTGCGAAAATCTGTGTCCTATTAAATTTAAATGAGATAACCCTTCTATTTTATTGGTGGAGCTGAGGGGGATCGAACCCCTGACCTCATGAATGCCATTCATGCGCGCTCCCAGCTGCGCCACAGCCCCACTAATTTTTCAACAAAATATCACGAAGCCAGGCATGATGTCAACAATTTTTATTGACAGAGATTCTTCCGATCATTATAATTTTTTTATCTTTTCCCGCTCTTTTCATCCTGCCGTTAATGTGCCGGCGTGGTGGAACTGGTAGACGCGCGGGACTCAAAATCCCGTGTCCC
>CAZIDC010000611.1:0-2195 GCA_964537885.1 uncultured Syntrophaceae bacterium
GCAAACAGCTTAATCATTTTTCTCTTGACATGAAATACAGTTGCTCACCCCCGCCTCTCCCCCGTTTGCGGGGGAGAGGGGAAGGGTGAGGGGGCTTAACTTGATGCCATTCTATCCTTCCCCGTTTTGAAGGGTCAAGGGAAAAAGCTGAATTATCTTGGAAAGGGGATTTCCCCATCCGGTTTTCGTCACAGCGGTAAGCTCCGATCATATTTGGTTGGAAATTTTCCCCTCTAAGTGTACACTGTTTTACAAGCCGCCTGTTGAACCAGGCGGTGGTTAGGTCCTGGTTTTTGAGAGATAAAAACCAGAAACAAAAAAATATGAGGGAGGGGGAAAATGGCCAACCTTGGATTCATCGGATTGGGAATTATGGGAAAGCCCATGGCGGTCCATCTGCTGAAGGCAGGTCATCGGGTATTCGTTTACGATCTGAATCCGCTGCCCGTTCATGAATTGTCGGCAAAGGGGGCAGCCGCCTGCCGGAGTAACAAAGAGGTGGCGGAAAAATCAGATATTATCATCCTAATGCTGCCGGATACCCCGGATGTAGAATCGGCTTTATTCGGCAAGGAAGGGGTGGCTGAAGGCGTCAAGAAGGGCTCGGTTGTCGTTGACATGAGCTCCATTTCGCCCATCGCTACCAAGGAATTTGCCAAAAAGCTGGGGGAAATGGGGGTGGAGATGCTGGACGCCCCGGTCTCCGGAGGCCAGGTTGGGGCCGAGAATGCAACTCTTTCGATAATGGTGGGAGGAAAAGCGGAGGTTTTCGAGAAAATCAAGCCTTTCTTTGAGGTCATGGGGAAGAACATCGTGCATATCGGCGGCCATGGAGACGGGCAGACCTGCAAGGTGGCCAACCAGATCGTGGTGGCTTTGACAATCGAAGCGGTCAGCGAAGCGCTGGTGTTCGCTTCCAAGGCGGGCGCGGACCCGAGGAAAGTGAGACAGGCCTTGCTCGGGGGGTTTGCTCAGAGCCGGATTCTGGACCTCCATGGGGAACGGATGATCAACAGGTCCTTCAAACCCGGCTTCCGTATCCAGTTGCACCGCAAGGACCTCAACTTAGCCCTTCAGGCTGCCCGCCAGTTGGGGGTGAGTTTACCCAACACCGCCACTGCCCAGGAATTATTCAATGCCGTAGTCGCCCAGGAGAGCGACCAGTTGGATCATTCGGCCATGGTCCTGGCCCTGGAAAAGCTGGCCAATCATAAGGTCTGCGAATAAACCTCGCCAGTCTCCTCAGGCCATGCTTTTTGGGCAATATATTTGTTTGCGTTCAATATTTCTGTAACTTCATGCGCAATAAAATCTTCGGGCACTTGATACCTATCTGACGACTTGTACCGTTTCCCGTTTGACCAGATCCCAGTCAATCTCATACCCCAGGCCTGGTTTTTCCGGCGCATAGACCAGGCCTTGGCCGTCCACCTCGATGTCTTCTACCAGACCGAATTTGTTGGCCCCATGGGAGGGAAACACCTCATAATAATCGCAGTTGTTAACAGCCATGGTGACATGCAGGTTAGCAACATTATTGAGAGAGTTCCCGCCGTGGTGGATTTCGCATTTCAGGCGAAAAGCCTCAGCCAGGTGGGCAGTTTTTACAAGCGGCGTGATGCCGCCGGTCACGGCCACATCGCCCCGCAGGATATCCGTGGCCATCTGCTGGATCCACTGGGCCGTGCCATAGAAGCGGCCGGGGACGTATTCGGTGGACAGGATCGGGATGTCCAGCTTATTTCTGAGCTTGATGTAGTTATAAACGTCTTCATCCGCGAGCGGGTCTTCGTACCAGAAGTAGTTTAGCGCTTCGATGGCGCGGCCGACCCGCAGGGCGTCTTCATAGCCGTAGGCCCACATGGAGTCCAGCATCAAAACCATGTCGTCGCCGACGGCCTTGCGCACGGCCTGGCAAATTTTAATGTCTTCACGGGGAATTCCATGCGGATGAATCTTGTAGGCAGTCCATCCCAGGTTTTTAAAATGTTGCGCTTCTTCACCATAGGCTTCGGGATCGGGCAGCCATTGTGAGCTGGCGTAGGCCGGCACCCGGTCCCGACACGTGCCCAACAGGCGGTGAATGGGGAGATGGGCGACTTTGCCAGCCACGTCCCAAAGGGCCACGTCCACGGCGCCGATGGCATAGGTCGAGACCGACCGATTCATCTTCCACAGGCGATGCCAGATGGCCC
>CAZIDC010000612.1:0-2186 GCA_964537885.1 uncultured Syntrophaceae bacterium
TATGGAAGGATCGACGGCCGGGACAAGGCCACGGGCAGGGCCAAGTATATCGATGACCTGAAATTCCCCGGTATGATTTACGGAAAAATCCTGCGCAGCCCCTACCCCCACGCCCGGATCCGGCGCATCGATACAAGCCGGGCGCAAAAGTTGATGGGGGTGCGGGCCGTGGTTACGGTCGAGGACACCCCCAAGAAAAAATTCGGGGCGTACCGCTCGGGCGTGAAGGACGAATTGATTTTTGCCCAGGATAAAGTGCGCTACGTGGGGGATGAAGTGGCCGCGGTCGCGGCCATCGATGAAGAGACTGCCCAGGAAGCTTTGTCGCTGATCCGCGTCGATTACGAGGAGCTGCCCGCGGTCTTCCATCCGGAAGAAGCGATAAAGCCGGGGGCTCCCCGGATCCATGAGGAAGCGGACAATAATATCGCCTCCCACGAGGTTATTCTACGGGGGGATGTTGAGCAGGGTTTCAAAGAGGCGGACCTGATCTTGGAAGAGCGGTTTGAAACCCCGCTCCAGGTCCACGCTTACTTAGAACCGGTGGGCTGCATCGCGGCCTGGGACTCTACGGAAAAATTGACCCTCTGGGCTCCTTCCCAGAATCCTTCCTGGTCGCGCTTCATTTATTCGGAAGCCCTGGATGTGCCCATGGGGAAACTGCGGGTGGTCCAGACTTTTATCGGCGGGGCCTTTGGGGGAAAGTTGGAACAGAGGCAGTACTTGGCCGCGGCGATCCTGGCCAAGAAAGCCAAGAGGCCGGTGAAGATCGTGAACACCCGGGATGAGGAGTTCCAAACCTCCATGCCGCGCGTCCCCATGGTAATCTACCTGAAGATGGGAGTAAAGAAGAACGGAATGCTCACGGCCAAGGAGCACCGGATTTATGCCGATAACGGGGCCTACACGAAATATGCCACGGCGGTGTTAAACCTTGGCACCTACCGGGTGGATGGGCTTTACCGCCTGCGCAACATCCGCAATGAAAATTATTTGGTCTACACCAACAAGCTGCCTACCTCGGCTTTTCGCGGTTTTGGCAATCCCCAGATTACTTTTGCGGTCGAGTCCCTGCTCGACCAGCTGGCTGAAGGAATCGGGATGGAAGCCCTGGATTTACGTATGCGCAATGCCGCCGAGACCGGCGACGTTACGGCCCACGGCTTCAAATACGTAAGCTGCGGGTTGAAAGAATGCCTGCAAAAGACTGCCGAAGCCATCGGCTGGAAAACGAAGAGGGCCCAGAAGAATACGAGCCGCGGGGTGGGCATCTCGGCCACCAGCCATGTTTGCGGCAACCGCTCCTTTTTTCCCCTCTTCGATGGAGCGACGGCCTACGCGCGGGTGGATGAAGGCGGGAAGATCAGAATTATAACGGGAGAAGTGGAAGTCGGGCAGGGGCTGCTCACCGCCTATGCCGCCATCTGCGCCGAAGAGATGGGAGTGCCGCTGAGTGAAGTGACGGTTGAGCCGCCCGATACGGACATCGCTCCTTTCGGCCTGGGCACCTGGGGAGACCGGGGAACCTTTATCGGCGGGAGCGCAGTTAAGTTAGCGGCCACCGATGCCAAAAAGCAGATTCTGGAGATGGCTGCGGAGATGCTCGAAGCCAATCCCTCCGACCTGGATTGTAAAGCAGGAAAAGTCTTTGTCAAAGGCTCGCCCCAGAAGTTTCTGCCCTTTGAGGAAGTGGCCAGCGCTGCCGTCTACCGCCGGGGAGGGTCTCCTGTCCTGGGCAAAGGGACCTTTATCCCGGCTTCCGAGCTGTCGGACGCAACGCGCTACGGGAATATCTCGGGGACCTATGCTTTCGGGGCGCAGGCCGCGGAGGTTGAGGTAAATGAAGAGACCGGAGAGGTGCGGGTCCTGCGGCTGGCTGCGGCCCATGACGTGGGACGGCCGATCAACCTGACCACGGCCGAGGGCCAGGTTGAAGGGGCCACCGTTCAGGGAATGGGGTATGCCCTTGCGGAAGACGTCCAATACGAGAAAGGGGTCATGTTGACGCCGGGTTTTTTAGAATACCGTATTCCGACGGCCCTGGATGTACCGCCGCTCTCGACCTTCTTGATCGAGACCCCTGACCCTGGCCCGTTTGGAGCCAAGGGGGTGGCCGAGCCAGCCATGACCCCCACGGCCCCGGCCATTGCCAACGCCATCTGCGACGCCATCGGAGTGCGCATCAG
>CAZIDC010000613.1:0-2179 GCA_964537885.1 uncultured Syntrophaceae bacterium
AAATCACCCGCATTGAGACCGACGAGCGGCCTATGCCCAGCCTGAAGGCCTGCCCTCGGGGGCTTTCCCAGAGGGAAGTTGTTTATGCCCCGGATCGTTTGACCCGGCCTTTGAAGAGGGCAGGGGCAAGGGGAAGCGGAACGTTTATTCCCATCTCCTGGGAAGAGGCTCTGAAGATTGTTTCCGGGCAATTGCAAAGGGTGAAAGAGAAATACGGACCCGAATCTGTCTTACTTATGGACTACTCGGGTTCCCAGGGTCCCCTCCATGGCACTAACGGAAGATCGGCCCGGCGCTTTTTTTCTTTCTTTGGGGGCTGCACAGGTGTCTTTGGAAATACCTCCCAGGAAGCGGCTCTTTTTTCTTCTATGGCCACGTTTGGCACCCTTTTTACCGGCAATTCCCGCGATAATTTCCTCTATTCCAAACTGATCATCCTCTGGGGCTGGAATCCCCTGGTTACGCGTTTTGGCCCGGATACGGCTTTCTACCTCTCCCAGGCCAAAAAGGAGGGCGCCAAGATCATCTGTATTGATCCTCAGTTCAATCCCTCGGGGCGCAGGCTTGCTGATCAGTGGATTCAGGTTAAGCCAAGTACGGATACCGCCCTGCTCCTGGCTATGGCCTACGTGCTCATTGCCGAGAACCTTCAGGATCATCGTTTTCTGGAAACTTATACTGTGGGCTTTGACCGATTCAAAGGCTATTTGCTGGGAGAGGAAGATGGAATTCCCAAAACTCCCGGCTGGGCCGAAGAAATCACGGGGGTGCGCCGTGGTGTAATCGTCGAATTGGCCCGGGAATACGCCAGTTTGAAACCAGCGGCCCTCTGCGCCGGCTGGGCTCCCGGACGCACGGCCTTCGGCGAGCAATATCACCGGGCTGCATCGGCGCTCTCGGCCATGACCGGCAATATTGGGGTCAAGGGCGGCTATGTCTCCGGCGGAACTGGCCGCATGCCTATTGGCACGTTAAAGAAATTCCTGCCGGTTCCTCCAGGCACCATGCCGCTCATTCATGTGACCGATATTTATGACGCCCTGTTAAAAGGGAAGGAGGGAGGATATCCAAGCGACATAAAGATTCTGTATATTGTGGGCTGTAACCTTTTAAACCAGCTTTTGAACATCAATAAAGGGCTCAAGGCCCTGCAGGCCCCGGAGTTCATCGTCGTCCATGAATTATTCATGACGGCGACGGCCCGGTATGCGGATCTCATTCTTCCGATCACTCATTTTTTTGAAAGAGAGGATATCGGCCAGCCATGGGGCAGTATGAGTTCCGGGTTTATCCCCATGAACAAGGTCATAGAGCCGAGGGGGCAGACCAAATCCGATTTGGCGATCTTTACGGACCTGGCCGAGCGCCTTGGCATACCCAGCTACCGCGAGAAGTCTGATGAAGAATGGTTGAAGGAGTTTCTATCGGCAAGCCCGGGAATGCCGGATTATGAAATTTGGAAAGAGAAAAGCTTTTTCGAGGTCGAACACCAGAGGCCCTGGGTTGCTTTTCGGAAAGAGATCGAGAACCCCCAGCAGAATCCTTTTCCGACCCCTTCGGGCAAAATCGAAATCTACAGTCAAAAATTGGCCGAGATGAAAAACCCACTCATTCCGCCCATCCCCACATATATCGAGCCCTGGGAAGGCCCCCGCGATCCCCTTGTTCTTAAATACCCCCTCCAGCTGATCAGCCCTCATGCCCGGGGAAGGTCCAATTCCATGTTCGAAAATATCCCCAAGTTGAAGACGCTGAATGATCTGCGAGTGGTGGTCAACTTGCAGGATGCCCGAGTAAGGGGCATCCAGGATGGAGATCGGGTGAGAGTTTTCAATGACCGCGGCCAGTTGATAACCACGGCTAAAGTAACGGATCAGATCATGCCGGGTGTCGCCAGCCTGGAAGCAGGCGCCTGGTATAGTCCGGATGAAAAAGGGATAGACCATGGCGCATGCGTCAATGTCCTTACGAAGGATGCGAAGTCCCCGGCAGGGGCTTTCCCCTGCAACAGTTGCCTGGTGCAAGTAGAGATTGAACGGGACTTTAATGACCCGCTGAACCGATCGGTCGGGGCAGCCCCGTAGCCTCAGCTATGACAAAATAGCCTTCTCCTTCTCGTTGGTTTAAGCGATGCCGCAGACTGCCTAATTCTTCAAAAATCCAGAAGGGCGCCAGGAGT
>CAZIDC010000614.1:0-2171 GCA_964537885.1 uncultured Syntrophaceae bacterium
CTGCCCCCCTCCTCTTCTCCCGTCCCTAAAGCCCCACGTTGAGGACCATGCCTCTCGAGAACTCGATTCCGCCTTGCCGGCGTACTCCCCTGCCTGGCGCTGGACCTGCTGATGGGGCTTTGGCTGCCGGGTAATCCGGCATCATGGAGTTCGTCAGTCGTCGATGTCAAAATCCTGATTGAGGTTGCCAGGCTGGAGTCGCTTACTCGCAGGCCTGGAAGAGCCAGCCTGCCCAGATAGTCTATTTGGTTTTCATCCGGAAAAGCCTCATGCCGACAACCGGTCCTTAAAGTCCCCCTTTTCCAAAGGGGTGAATTTGGAGGAGTTTCCGGATGGACATTATTTAGGGTTTTGCACCTCAAAGAGGCCTACGTACCCAATCGCAGGAGAGGCAGACTGGATACTTACTGTAGTCGAGCTTTCTAAAGTTGTTTCTAACCCCGGAAAGCACCGGTCCATTCCACACTTCCTGAACACTCTGGGAGTTGAGATCTCCCAGAACCTGAACACCATTAGAATCCATACAACAAGTAACGACCCTGCCATCCCAGAGCACTGACATGGATGTCCAAGGGAAATAACAAACAGAAACGATCTCCTTCCCCAAGCGGTTGTAAACTCTCCCGCCTCCATAGTTATGCAAAGAGGTGACGTTCAAACTATCGCCAACATTTGGATCAATTAAAGGGGTCCACAGAGATCTAAACTCCGCTGTCTTGGCATTGTTCGTTTCGTTGGGAAGATATTGAAGTATCAACCGTGGGTTTTCCCTCTTCATTTCTTTCCGAATCCTCAAAAAATCCTTAATATTTTGGAACGTAGCCTTGAAATTCAACCTTTTCATGGTGTTGTTATACGATACTTCGTCGTTACCATAAAAACTGATCTTCATCTTGTCCAATCCCGCGCTGATGAACTTCCTCGATGTCTCAGGAAAAAGTAATGAAGCGTTCGTCACGATATAGGTACGCTTTATCCTGCAAGTCTTAGCGAGCTGGATTCTCTCGGCTAACAATCTATCCAACAGCGGCTCGCCAAACCCGTGCAAATGTGTGACGGGTTTGCGCCTCATGCTGGACACTTCTTGAATGATCTTCTCGAATAATCCAAAGTCCATGAAGCCGCGTTTTCTTGATAGCGTGTCGCGAGGGCACATGACACACTCTGCGTTGCAGTGATTCGTATTTTCGATCATCAGCACGGATGGCAGCGGCAGGTGATACTTGTAGTGCGGATAAAAAAGCAGGGGGGTCTTGGCCAACGACAAAAGGAGCTTGGTTTTCTTGTCTCCGATATTGAAAATCATCTTGCCAGCCCCCCGCCGATGCCTAACCGTGAACCGGTCCAGCCTGTCCCAGGTATTTCGGGTTGATTCGTTCGACTTCTTCGGCCGTCAGGCCGATGGGCAGCTCGGTGCAAATTGGTCTTCGGGCGCGTTGTCTTGCTTGCGGAGGGCTTGAAAGAGGGTGTTTGCCCGGATTTGAGGGCAAACTGCTCCTCTGGTGATCAGCGGGGACTGTCTCCTGTGCGCAAGTTCAGTGGACCATGATGGCAGGTTCTTCATGACCGGACCAGCCTTTGTATCTGGATGCGTCGCCCCGTGAAGGGGGGCTCCAGTTACTCCACATATCTCTCTTGGCCCTTGAAACATCGTGGCCTCAAAATGGCCCCTTATGGCCCTTGTCCACAGGATACGCAACCGGGCATTTGCCGGCTCATTTTTCCGCCTCGGGTGGCGCCACGATGGTCAAGACCGGACAGGTGGCCTGGCGCACCACTTTTTCGGCCACGGACCCAAAGACCAGCCGCCGCCAGCCCGTCAGCCCGTGGGAGGCAATGACGATGAGGTCCACGTGCTCCTGATGGGCGATCCGGAGGATTTCCGGAGCTGCTTCTCCGGTAGTCACCGCGCTCCGGGTCCCCACTTTATGATGGGACACCAGGTCTTTGAGCATTTGCTCCGCCTTGATCGCCAGTTCTTGCTGGAACAAAGGCACGTCAAAATTGAAGGGCGCTTGCGGGTCGGGGAACGAATGGGGGACCGGCAACGGCGGAATGACATGCGCCACGATTAATTCCGCCGCAAAATGCCGGGCCAGTTCCTCGGCGCGTTTCAGTGCGGTGAAAGCCGGCTCACTGAAATCGGTGGGACACAAAATTCTTTTAAAAGG
>CAZIDC010000615.1:0-2167 GCA_964537885.1 uncultured Syntrophaceae bacterium
AGTTGGTGCGGAAGGTGATGGGGAGGAATCGCGGGGAGATGCGGATGAACCAGGAGGAGGCGGGAGCGACAACGATCATCCTTCATTTTTCTATTGCTCAGTGATTTAATCCCTTTTGGGTCAATTCCCCGAAGCTTGCTTCGATGAAATCGACATCATCCTAACCGGATGATACCCCGCAGCTTGCTGCGGGGAGGGTTCATCGTAAAAAAAAGAGGGGGGATAAAACAGGATCAGCTGCCAGGCTTTAAAATTCCCTCTAAGTGAGGAAATAGATCCTTCGCGTGGGGAAATGACAGGGCGTCGACGAATTCCTCCGTAAACTTCGGATCGGTTGTAAGCTCGACGTATTCCACCTCGCGGGCTACGCGGTCGGCTTCTTCCCGCTTTTTGCGGTTGAGCAAAGCCAGGCGGGCTCCATCGCCGGCTGCGTTTCCTACGGAAACCACTTTTTCCAGAACACAATCCGGAAACATCCCCAGGGTCATAGCCCTCTCCTGGTCGATGGCGGTGCCAAAGGCGCCGGCGAGAACAACCTTATCCAGCCGTTTCACTCCTAAGGCATTCATCATGACCTTGGCCCCGGAATAAATCGCTCCCTTGGCCAGTTGCACTGACCGGACATCGTCAATGGAGATGGTTATCCCGCGGCCAATGGCGGTTTCCTCCGCCCGGGCGATGGTAAACTCATAACCCTTTTCCGCTTTACGCAAGCGATCGCTGGCAAGAGTTCCGTTGAACCGCCCGCTCTTTTCCAGAATTCCGGCCTTGAACATCTCCGCTACGGCTTCGATGATCCCGGAGCCGCAGATTCCCTTAGCCTGAATTTCTCCGGGAGAACAATGGCTGCTCCATTTTTCCAGGCCAATGACTTTGTATTGCACGCCGAGGGTGGATGGGTCAATGCGCACCCTCTCGATGGCGCCGGGGGCGGCCCTCATCCCAAACTGGAGATGGGCTCCTTCCAGGGCCGGGCCGGTTGCGCAGGAAGAACAGAGCAGCCGGTGTTTGTTCCCCAGAATCAGTTCTCCGTTGGTGCCGATGTCGATGATCAGAACCATCTCTTCTTGCTCGTAGGGGGCTTCGGCAATCAGGACGCCGACGTTGTCAGCCCCCACAAACCCGGCTTCAACGGGCAAGACGTGAACGTTGGCCGCGGGGTGGATGGCGAGGTTCAGGTCCCGGGCTTTAATGTTCAAGGATTGATGGATTGCCGGGGGAAAAGGGGACAAACCCAAATATTGCGGGTCGATCCCTAAAAAAATATGATGCATCGCCGTGTTCCCGACCACAGTCGCTTCCATAATTTGTTCGGAGGCGATTTTGACGGATGCGGCAACGGAGAGGATCAGGTTGTTCAATCCTCCGGTAATTGCCTCTTTTAATTTCTTCAACCCATCTTGCGGATTGGTCATGACCCAACTGATCCGCGACATCACATCTTCACCGTAGACCACCTGGGGGTTCATCATCGAATCGGCGGCCACAACCCGCCCATTTCTCAGGTTGCAGAGATAGGCGGCTACGGTGGTGGTGCCGATGTCCACGGCCAACCCATAAAGGTTCTCAACCTTCCCCGGTTGCACGTCGAGGAGTTCCCGGTCCATCCAGACGAAGGCCGTAACTTTCCAATCCCCAGCTCTTAATTTTTGGGGGAGTCTTTGCAGGGATAGGGAATCTATGGAGAGACCTTTCAGCCCGAATTTTTTCTCAAGCTCTCGTTTCAGCCTTTCGAAGTCTCCCAGGGGCTCGCTCAAGTTCGGGGGGGTCAATTCCAGGTAGTAGGCTTTCACTCCCGGGTCTACCTCGATGGCAATCTCCCGCGCTTCTTTACGGATGACTTGCTGAGCCGCCCTGCTCTCCTCGGGAACATAGACGACTGCGTCTCCATGCAGTTCAGCAGCACAGGCCAAGCGGTATCCTTTTAGCCGTTCTTTCTCATCGATGAATTGGCTTTCCTCGGGGGAAAAAGGGGAAAGATTCCTTTTCGGTAGATGGGTGGCTTCTCCATCATGCGTCCCTTCTTCCACGCGCACCCGGCATTTGCCGCAAGTCTGCCGGCCCCCGCATACGGATTCAATGGCCACCCCCATTTCCTGCGCAGCCTGGAGGATGGTCTTTCTCCGGCCAACCCGGCCTCGCCGGGCTGAAGGCTGAAAAAGAACAT
>CAZIDC010000616.1:0-2167 GCA_964537885.1 uncultured Syntrophaceae bacterium
AATCCAGCAGCGATTAGTAAAATGTGTGCTTTCTTCATGGTTTAGCCCTCCTGCAAGATAGGATGATTGGAATCTACTTTAAAGCGGGTTAAATGTTAACCATGGTTCGGTTTCATGTCAAGAAAAAATTAGCGGAACCTTCTTCTTCTCCCCAGCCCTCTCGGCCAACTGCTGATAGATTCTCATGACCACCGTGGCATCCTCTCGATCCCAGCCATTATAATGAGCCTTCAAGAGAAACTGTTGATACAATGCTCCTACGGGCAACACGACACCCAATTTTCTTGCCGTTTCCAGGGAGAGGGCCAGGTCCTTGTTGGCCAGGACGACAGGGCCTTTAGGCGAGAAATTGCCAAGGAGCATATCCTTTCCG
Organism: uncultured Syntrophaceae bacterium; assembly: GCA_964537885.1. Lineage (GTDB taxonomy): Bacteria > Desulfobacterota > SM23-61 > SM23-61 > SM23-61 > CAZIDC01. The sequence goes on from CAZIDC010000616.1 coordinate 374, forward strand.
CGGGCGATGAGCAAATCGCTTGAGGCGGCCCCCGAGGTTATCACGTCCAGCAAGACATCAGGATTAAGGCCGGCTTTAAGACCCAAGACCAATCCCTCAATCGCCGCCGCCTGGTTGAGGTAGAGGGTGTGGTTGATGACCAGCTTCAACGTCGCCCCATCGCCACTTTTCCCGGCATAGACAGTTTTTTTACCAATCTGATCGAGGACGGATTTGATCTTTTCAAAGGTGGCTCTTTTCCCACCTACCATGAAGACCATATTTCCCACCCGGGCCTGGGCAGAAGACCCCGAGATGGGTACATCCATCCACTCGATTCCTTTCTTCGCCAGTCTCTTTCCCAGGGCCTTGCTCTCCCATGGAGGGGATGTACTGGTATCCACTACAATCAGACCCTTTTGAGCGCCCTCCATGACGCCTTCCTTCCCTTCAACCACCCTGAGCACCGCATCCCAGGTTGGAAGGGACAACATAATGAGGCCCGCTCCTTTGGCCGCATCTTTGGGAGAATTCACGGCTCTCAGGCCGAGAGATACTAAATTGGACATCAGCTTCTTGATGATGTCAAAACCCGTCACTCGGTATCCCGCCTTCATCAGCAGGGTGGCGATAGGTGTTCCCATCAACCCCAGGCCAATGACGGAAATATTTTTGATCGCGGTAGCGCCCATTTCTCCTCCCCTGTTTCCCCCCTCCTGGACAACGGGAAAAACTGATTTAATCAACGGAGCGAATTTTTTTACGGCTCCCCTTTCCCAATAAGGGGGTAGGATTCCTCTGCTTAGAATGAAGCTTATCCTAAATCCGCCAATACCACCTGTTTTCCTGTCCGGGCCGATTCAATCGCCGCCCTAATCAAAGTCAGGGCGGCCAGAGCCCCCTTTCCGTCAGTCTCCGGTTTGGCTCCGGTGCGTATACAGTCTGCAAACTCGTCGATTTCTTCCAGAATAGGATCTCCAATCGGCAGAGCGATCTCTTCCGGTTTGTCTTTTCCTTTTCCGACCAACCGTAGGGTAGTATACTGATCCACGACGGTCCAGACCTTGAGATATTCATCGAAAGACACATTGGGCAGAGCGACGGAACAGAAGAGTTCCGCTTCGGTGCCCAAGACACGTACCCAGTTCGTTCTCGGGGTAGAATAGGACGATCCGAGATAGCCCAGAACACCTGAGGCGAACTGGAAAATCGTCATGGTCACATCCTCAACGTCCGCCGGAATGTAGAGCTTGTTGAAAAAGGCGCAAACCTTTTTGACCGGTCCGAAAAAATGATTGAGGGTATCCGCGTGATGAACCCCCATGGTCATGAGCGCGCCTGCCGGGCATCCCCCATCGTCGCCGTACCAACGCCATTTTTCAGGCGTCAACTCATGCCCTATACTCGCTGAAAAATTGGCTTCTACCATCACGGGTCGGCCAATGGCCCCACGGTCAAGCAACTCTTTCATTTTCCGGTATCCGGATAGCCGCCGCATATCATGGCCGACCAATAGCGCCACCCCTGCTTGCCGGCAGGCCTCCACCATTTTCCTCCCATCGGCCAGGGTGTTGGCGATTGGTTTGTCGACAAAGACGTGCTTCCCGTGTTGGGCTGCCAACACCGCATGCCCGGCATGAGCCGCATTGGGAGTGGTCAGGATTACCCCATCGACATCCTTCCGCTGCAAGAGATCTTCATAGCTTTTTTCCTGGTCACATCCATATTTCTTGCTGTAAGCGGCTCTTTTCTCGGGGGTCCGCGAAAAACAGGTTACCAGTTTGGCCTTCCTACTTCTCGCCACGGCGCCGGCGA
>CAZIDC010000617.1:0-2166 GCA_964537885.1 uncultured Syntrophaceae bacterium
GACGCAGATTTTCGCAGATAAACGCAGATAGAAATATTTCAAGATATTGATTTTACTAAGGAGTCCATAATTGATTAGACATATTCTTCCGTTAAATTGTTGTCACCGTTCACCCTGAGCTTGTCGAAGGGTACGTTGCGAGCCGCCCATGCTTCGACAAGCTCAGCACGAACGGCTGTGGATTCACTCTACAGTGTCCATACAATTATGGACTGATTAGTAATAATCCTGAAAATCTGCGTTTATCTGCGTCCCAATCAAATAAATGATAGTTTTTTCCTCAGCTCGTCAGCCTGATGGACAATTCCTTCGATAATGTCTTTCATGGGCTTGATTTTCTTCACCAGGCCGACTCCCTGCCCGCAGGAGATGACCCCGGCGTTCAGGTCACCTTCCTGGAACATTCTCCTGGCTTTTTCTCCGGCAGCCACCTGGATGATGGCCTGCAACCCGGCCTGTTGTTTTTCCAGTTCGGCCACTTTCTTGGCTACGTCGTTGATCCACACCCGGTGGGAATTCTGGATGGTGCGCATAACAATCATCGTATCTAATTCAGTAGCGTCGATCAACGCCTGTTTCAACTGAGGATGAATCGGGCACTCTTCAGCCACCAATGCCGGCGTCCCGATGATCACCCCCTGGGCCCCCAGGGCTAAAAGGGCCAAAAACCCGCGGCCATCCGCTACTCCGCCCCCGCCGATAACCGGGACTTTCAGGGCATCCACCACCCTCGGGACAAGACAGAGCGTCGTAATATCCAGGGTTCCGGTCGCTCCGCCGTTTTCATAGCCCACGACGGTGACCGCATCCACCCCGATCGACTGGGCCTTCAGGGCATAGCGGACCCCCACGCATTTATGGACCAGGGTTACGCCATGTTCCTTTACCACCTTAGCTAATTCTTCCGGGGCTTTGTGTCCGGAAGTCTCCACGATCTTGACCCCTTCTTCAAAGATGACCTCCAGATATTCTTTGTTGTCGATCGGCCGCATGGCCGGGAATAAATTTAAATTGACGGCAAAGGGTTTGTCCGTTAAACCTTTGAGCTTTCTGATTTCCTGGCGGAATTCTTCTTGGGTCTGAAAAATGGCCGAAGCCACGACCCCGAGAGCCCCGGCATTGGAAGCCGCGGCCACCATCTCGGCCCGGGAGAGATGCATCATGGTGCCCACGACGATCGGATACTTGATTCCGAACATTTCCGTGATCTTTGTTTTGAACATTCTCCTCCTCCTTTTTATTTTATGCAGGACGCAGATTGGCGCAGAATTACGCTAAGCGCTTAGCGCTATGCGCAGAGCGTTTTAATTTTGGGTAATCTGCGTTCATCTGCGTCCAATAAATTTAACTCAGGACCTCATCGCAAACTTTCATGCAGAGGCTGCAGGTAAGGCCGGCCTGGCGGTACGTCCGGCAGGCGAATTTATTCATGGAGTACAGTTCCTTTGCCCCGGGGATTTGCAGGGCCTTGGCCGGGCAGGCCCGAATACAGGCGTCACAATCGATACAATAATTTTTCTCCACTGCCGGGGAAGGCTCCAAAGGGACCTCGGTCAACACGCCGGCTAACCTTACCCGGGGTCCATACTCCGGCGTGATCAGCAAGCTATGGCGTCCGATGGTTCCCAACCCGGCCAGCTGGGCTGCGTGTTTATAAGAAAAAAGGGCTTTTAAAGATCTCTGATCGGTTGGGCATCCCGCTGCCGGCAGGGGTAAAGAGCGATACCCTTCCTTCCGGAAAAGGTCGGTTAAATCATAAACCGCCTTGGTCAGGCGGCTGTTGAGAAAATCGCCATGGGGCCCAAACAACTCCGCTGGATCGGCTTCTCCAACATCCTTGGAGGGGCGCAGAAAAGCCAAGACCTCTTGGTAAATTTCCTTGCCGAGGACCACTACGGATTTTACTCCGGGTAAAAGAGAGGCGGCCTGGTCTTTCAACTCCTTGGCAGCGGTTGTTTCTATGGCGACGACCCCCATCAATTCCACATCCAGCTTGCTTTTCATGGCGTCCAGGGAATGCCGGTCTAATTTTTCCATCTGATTCCTATCCTTTCCCGTTGGTGTTGATTTGGCCAAAGAAGGCGGCGAGGCCTTTTTATTGTCAATCCTCAGTCAGGGGAATTTTGGATTCGCAAGGAACTCCCGTCTGGCACAATCCGCAGCCAT
>CAZIDC010000618.1:0-2163 GCA_964537885.1 uncultured Syntrophaceae bacterium
ATCCGATTGGTACCGTTTGGCTTTGGTGCTACTGCATTCAATTATTTACGTTTGTCACCGATTTTCGCGGAACGATTTGACATAACATTTTCGTCGGCTCTTGATGGAGCCAGCTCAAAATAATGTAATAAAGAAAACATGTTACAGCTTCTCTTGGTTTCGACGGTCCCTGAAAATGTTATATCGAATGACGGTTTGCTAAGAGATCTGCCGCCGTCAGAATTTAAAATTATCGAAGGCATCTTCAAGGTCATTTGACGTCCATGAATGCTAAAGTAGTTATAAATACAAGGAAATACTTTCCGTCGCCCAGTTTGGCCGCGATTGGCGCCTTCGTGACCATATTGTATTTTAACAAAATATTTCTTGACATCCTAACCGTCATTCTATATAACATTTCCATGCGCGACGCCACCTACTTCACAAAACCGATCCATGAATGGCAGAAACGGTACGAAGCCCTCCGGGCCTCCTTCGTGGACCGTCTGCCGGCGGAAGCCGTGGCGGAACACTTCGGATACTCCGCCGGATATGTTCGCCTGTTGAGACATCAGTTTACCACCGGCAAATTCGACTTTGCGGAACCTGTTCCGGAAGGAGGTCCCTCTCGTTACCGGGTGACCGCCGAGACCCGCCGGAAAATCCGCGACTGGAGGGAGAAAGAACTCTCGGCAGGAGAGATCGCCCAACTGCTTTCCGAAGAAGGGGTGGACATCTCCGTCCGAACGGTGGAGAGGGTTCTTGCGGAAGAGGGATTCCCAAAGCTTCCACGTCGCACCCGCTTGAAGATCGGGCTCACCGTCAAGGGGGCGGAGGTTCCGCAGCGCTCGGAGGGTGTTTACGTTGCGCAGATGGAGGGGCAACATTTTAGCTGCGAGTCCGCGGGGGCCTTTCTGTTCGCCCCGTTTCTGGAAAAGTTTCAGGTGTCGGAACTGATCCGTTCCGCGGGTTTGCCGGGAAGCAAGATCATTCCGGCGGTCAGCTATTTTCTGTCCTTTCTGGCCCTGAAGCTCATCGGCACGGAGCGGTACGGCCACATGGGAGACCATGCCTTCGATCCCGGCTTGGGCTTGTTCGCCGGGCTGAATGTCCTGCCCAAGTGTACGGCCATGTCCATCTATTCCTATTCCCTCGACGAGGTTCACATCCTGAAGCTTCAGCAGGCCTTTGTCAAAAGGGCATTGAAACTGGGGCTGTACGACGGGAGCGTCATTAATCTGGACTTCCACACCATCCCCCATTACGGGGATGAATCCGTCCTTCAGGAGCATTGGGCCGGGGCCAGGGGAAAGCGGATGAAAGGGGCCTTGACCCTCTTTGCCCAGGATGCCGCCTCCAAACTGGTGCTTTATACGGCCGCCGACCTCATGAAGGAGGAGGCCAATGAACAGGTTCTCAATGTTCTGTCCTTCTGGCAGAAGGTTCGCAAAGGCGTCTCCTCCACCTTTGTCTTTGATTCCAAGTTCACCACTTACGAGCACTTGTCCCTCCTGAACAGTCAGGGGACCCGGTTCATCACCCTCCGCAGGCGGGGGAAGAAACTGGTCGGGAATCTGGAGAAACTCAAGCCCTGGGAGAGGATCCACATCCCCCACGACAAACGGAAATACCCCGATCCTTACATCCATCAATCCCTTGTCGACCTCAAAGATTATGAGGGGCGACTCCGGCAGATCATCCTCCGGGGGAACGGCCGCGAGGAGCCGGCCTTCCTGATCACCAACGATCTTTCGGCCCCGGCGGAACGCATCGTCAGCGACTACGCCCGCAGGTGGCGGGTGGAGAATGTCATCTCCGAGGCGGTCAAGTTCTTCAACCTCAACGCCCTGTCTTCCCCTATTCTGGTGAAGGTGCACTTCGACGTCCTGATGACCATGATCGCCGACACCCTCTACAGCATGCTGTCCCAGAAGCTCAGAGGGTTTGAACAGTGCGACGCCCAGAAGATCTTTCGGCACTTTATCAGGGGAAAGGCAGACGTGGAGATCTCCTCCGGAGAGGTGCGGGTGACCTACCCCCGCCGAGCGCATAACCCGATCCTTAGAGACGTTCCCTGGCAGAGAATGCCGCAGACCATCTCCTGGCTCGATGGCGCCAAACTGACCCTCAAGTTCCAATGACGGAGGCATTAAAATCTTCTCCTCAAATGACGGTTATAGCTCC
>CAZIDC010000619.1:0-2163 GCA_964537885.1 uncultured Syntrophaceae bacterium
CCCCCCGGCCCTCCAGCACGACAAACACGACGTCGTGTTCCATCCGGCAGGGAGGTATCGCCTGGCCGGCTTCAAGTCCCATCACTTGCGCCTTGAGCCTTTTGGATTCAAAGAAGACATGTTTTGTATGGGACTCACTCGAAAATGTAATGAGTTGGTCTAATCCATAGGCCTCCATCACTCCTCCTCTTGGGGCCTTCCCCAGCTTTGCTGTTCTTCCTGGATCCAGCGCTTGATTTCCTCCTGGGAAGGGATTCGACCCGAGGACTTCACTTTTCCGTTGATGACAAGGCCCGGCGTGGAGAAGACTTTGTACTCCGCGATCTTTTTGATGTCCGTCACCTTCTGGACATCGGCCCCGACATTCAGTTCCGCCAGGGCGTTGATGGTTCTTTTTTCCACTTCACCGCACCGGGGACAGCCCGGCCCTAAAATCCGGATTTCCATTTTTCAGCCTCCTTGCCTATCGGTTTTTCCGTTTCCTCAAAAGAACGCTCCAAAGAGCATCCCCGTGACCGTGGACATTACGATCACGAGCGAGATATAAACCAGCGTCTTTCTTGTTCCCAAGACACTCCGGATGACCAGCATGCTGGGCAGAGAGAGCGCGGGTCCGGCCAGGAGAAGGGCCAGCGCCGGACCCTGACCCATGCCAGAACCCAAAAGCCCTTGGAGTATGGGGACCTCTGTCAGAGTAGCAAAATACATGAAGGCTCCGGCCACGGAAGCAAAAAGATTAGCCCATAGGCTGTTTCCTCCGACCAGCCGGGCCACCCATGAGCTCGGGATGACGCCCTCATGCCCGGGTCTTCCCAGCAGAAACCCCGCAACCATTACGCCTCCGAGCAAAAGAGGGAATATCTGCTTGGCGAAGACCCAGGTGGAAAACGTCCATTCCTTCAGCTCGTCCCTCTTGAACCAGCGCACGAGCATCCAGGCCAGGACCGCAAGCAGCGCGGCCCCGAGATACCACTTGATCTGATAGATGAAGTACCAGATTTTGAGCGAAGGATCGGCCTTGGCCCAGTTGATGAAGACCAAGATTCCGACCATCGTCGCCATATATAGGGCTGTTTTCCAGAGCGGCCTGTTGTCTAAAGAGCTCTCCGAGGAGATGAAGTCGTCCTGTCTCTGGTTCTTCTCATCTTCGCGGCCGAAAAAGAGCTGCATCAGAAGCCCGATGATCACGGAAAAAGCGATGGCGCCGAGCGCCCTGGCCAACCCGATTTTGGCCCCGAGGACCTTGGCCGTCAGGATGATGGCCAGGATGTTGATCGCCGGGCCGGAATAAAGGAACGCGGTGGCCGGCCCGATTCCGGCCCCGCGGGTGTAAATCCCCGAAAAAAGGGGAAGCACGGTGCAGGAACAGACGGCCAGGATAGTGCCGGAAACGGAAGCGATGCTGTAGGCCAGAAATTTGTTGGCTTTGGGCCCAAGCAACTTGATGACCGACTCCTTGCGAATAAAAACCGAGATCGCTCCGGCGATGAAAAAAGCCGGGATGAGGCAAAGGAGAACGTGTTGGCGGGCGTATTCCTGCACCATCAGGAACGCTTCCAGCAGCGCGTTCTGGACGGTCAGTCGGGAAAAGGGGATGAAGTAAGCGGCCAGAAAAACGGCCAGCAAAACGAGCAGCGTTTTCTTTTCTTTCATATCAGCCCGGCCTTTAGCTGAGGCAACGTTTCTTCCGGATCTCTTCCTTTAAGCAAAGGTCGATCCGGCGCACGTCCCCGGCGGCCTCGCGGAGGTCTTCCGGTCCGGCCTTGAGGACCTCCTCGAACATGCGCCTGAGGCTTTCCCGGGCTTTCGGCAGAACCCGGTAAACGATCCATTTGCCTTCCCGGATATCCTCCGCCAGGTCGGCATCCCGCAGGATGCGCAGCTGATGGGAAACCCGGGACTGCTCCATCTTCAGGATGAACATAAGCTCGCAGACGCAGAGGTCCCTCTGAAGCAGGAGACGGAGAATCCTCAGCCGCGTCGGGTCGGCGAGGGCCTTGAGTGTCTTGACGGCGTTTCTCATTTCAAATCACTATATGAACATATATTCATATATTAGCCCAGAGATATCGTTCCGTCAATAGTCCCGTTTTACGACTTGCCCTTCGTCAGGAAGGCTTCGACCTGATTGCGGATCTCGTCCCTGACGCGGCGGAAAACATC
>CAZIDC010000620.1:0-2158 GCA_964537885.1 uncultured Syntrophaceae bacterium
GGATGTCCACTACAAAGACCTCAGTACATCCCGCGGCTTTCAGCGCTTGAAGCAGAAAAAGGCCAATGCCTCCGGCGCCAAAGATGGCCGCACTTTGCCCCAAATCCAACTGAGCTTTGCGGGCCGCATGGACGGCCACAGCCAGAGGTTCCAGGAGAGATCCTTCCGCATAGGAGATGGAGTCGGGAAGCCGGTGAACCCAGTTTTCCGAGACCACAAAATAGGGGGTAAACCCTCCCTGGCCGGAGCTGTATTGGTATCCGATGTTCTGGCAGAGATGATACTCTCCCTTAAGGCAGAAATAGCATGCCCCGCAGGTAATCACCGGTTCAACAGCCACCCGATCTCCCAGGGAAACCCTTGCTACGGATTGGCCTTTGCCGATAACTTCGCCGGAAAGCTCGTGGCCGATGGCCATGGGCAGGGAGGCCAGGGGATGCTTGCCTCTGTAAAGGTGAATATCTCCGCCGCAGATACTGCAAGCCTTGACCTTTAGCAACACATCATTGTCTCCAAGGGGCGGGAGCGTCCTTTTTATGAATTCCACCTTCCCCGGTGCGGTAACAACGGCCATGGGGTATTCGTCCATCAACTTCCTCCGGTTTTCCATACGCCAAGCGCAGAGCGCATAGCGTTTTGGAGCGTCCCTGATTTTATTCTTGCCATACCCTGTGGGCCATGCTCTCGGCGCTTTATCGTTCTTGATCCATAATAAAATCTTTCTTTGGCCCGAATTTCCGCTTTTCGCCGAGAATTTCTCTTAACTCATCCGCCATGAGAAAAGCCGGCGGGGGGCAGCCCGGAACATAATGGGGGAGGTGTTTGTATTGCTTCTGGCAGTTGCCGATGGGAATCTGGATACAACCCGGGGTTTCCGCAAGGCCGGCTTGGGATCCCATGCTGATCTCCAGCTTAGGTAGTTTATCCAGGGAAACGCCCACAGCCCGCAGGCGATCCATGGCCACGCGCAGCCCGTTGCGGCAGGCGTTGCAGGCTTCGCCGTCGAGAAAACGGATTTTTCCCACGTCGAATTGCAGCGGGGCGCAGGCCCGGATAAAGGGGTGATGGACTTCTTCGATGGACCGACCGAGAATCTTGATTTCCCGTTCGTCCCAGACCCCATAGCCCATGCCCTGGGCCAGGCAGAGGGAGAGGACTTCCGTCGGATCGATGTCCATGATCCGGGCAGCTATGGTATCTACAGCCACTGCGTCCGTCCCGGCCATCAGCAGATTCAGTCCCACGGGAGTTCCCGCGATCGGGCCATCTCCCTCCAATGCAATCAGCCCGTCCACCACAATCAGATGGGGCTTTAGAACTGCGTTAAGCTCGGCCACGGCCTTGTTGAGACCCAAGTAATGGAAGCGTTTTTTCTCGTCATAGGTGGTTGTGCCCTTCAGGTTCTTCATGGCTGCCGTAAGGGTGCTGGCGAAATGGGTCTTTAGGACCGGGGCGTTGATAAAAAAATCTGCCCGCAAAACCTCTTTGGAGACGCGGACGCTTTTAAGAATCCCCTTTTCCGGCGTCTTAATCGCCTCGAATTCACCGTCATACAAATCTAATAACCGGGCCCCGGTCGCCCGGGCCACTTCTTCATAGCCATTGGCGGCAAAGGCTTTTTTGGTGTTTAGACCAATGGCAATAGCCTCGGCGATAATTATCTCCGAGGGATTGGCTTTCTGTACTTCCTCAATTAGGGCCTGCATGAAGATCGGCCCGGTAAGGATTCCTTTTTCCCAGAGGTTTTCTTCGGCAGTAAGGTTGGGTTTGATCAGGACACGGCTTTTCGGGGGGATGATCCGCGAAGCCGGACCGATGAGGGAGAAAAGTTCTGCCATCATACCCCGGACTTCATTCAGATCTTTGCCGTTTTTCCCTTTGACTATGGCAACGGAAGTGGACATTCGCTTTCCTTTCATTTATTCTTTGGACGCAGATGGACGCAGATTTTCAGGATAATAAAAGCGTAAGGCGTGAGAGCGCGAGGCGTAGGTAGAATAAAAATTTTTTAAATCGCCCTCACGCCTAACTCCTTGCGCCTTACGGTTATTTCATGTTTTATCTGCGTTCATCCGCGCCAATCTGCGTCCCATTTATTTTTTATAAAACTCGGCGGCCCCTTGGTCGCAGAGCGCCACGCAGAGGCGGCACCCGTCGC
>CAZIDC010000621.1:0-2144 GCA_964537885.1 uncultured Syntrophaceae bacterium
TGTAGAACGAGAAAGGAAACTTGGTATTGCCCGTACCCCTACCGGATAACAGGATGCCCCGGAAGGATAAAAGTTGGTAGGCGCAATGAAGGCACTTTACCAAAAGGTTTTTTGCGAAGCAACATAATTCTTCCCCAAGGTAAAAATTTTCCCTTGGCCAAATACTGAAATAAAGTTCAAAGGTTATTAAGCCTCAAACCCTTTTCTTTTCCCTTACTTGATCCTTTATCCTTTTCACATGCCCCCGGCCCAAGCCCTTCACTTCGCATCCCAGCTCGAAGTAGCGTCTGATCTGGACATCGCTCAGGATTCCGAAGCAGTCAATCACGGCGATCGGGTTGCCGGCCATTTTTACCACTTCATCCGGTTCGAGGTTCAAATAATGCCGGTGCCTGACGGCGAAAATTAAAGCGTCGATCCCGGCCATGGCCTTTTTGAGGCTCTGCTCGACCCGGAGATCTTTCAGCTTTTCCTGGCCGCGGAAAAATCTTTTCATGCCTTGGGAGGACGCCGGATACTCATCCTGTTTTTCAAACTCCCACCAGTGCAGAACGTAAGGATCATGAACCCTCAGCTCCGCCCCCATCTCGGTCAGCCGCCTGACGATCAGCTCCGAGCCGCTATAACGGGTGTCTCCCACGTCTTCCCGGTAAGAAGCGCCCAGAACCAGGATTTCCGCGGAAGCCATGGCCCGGCCCATGTTCCGCAGGGCGTCGCGGACCAACTGGGCCACGTGCAGCGACCGGGTGTCATTGATATCGATGGCCAGCGGGGTGATCTTAAAAATATCGTCTTCCCACCCATGGATATGCCGGTAGGCCCAGAGGCCCAGTCCCCCATCCTTGGGAAGACAATAGCCGCCGATTCCCGGACCTGGAAATATCATGTTGCTGTGGGTCGGCCGAACCTTAATGGCCTGGATCACTTTAATGAGGTCGACGCCGTTCCTCTCCGCAAACAGGCTCCATTCGTCGAGAAAGGCCAGGGTCGTCGCCCGGAAGCTGTTTTCCACGATCTTCGCGGTCTCCGATTCAATGGGCCGGTCGAGCACCGTAAGCGGAAACTTTTCGGTATTGAGGATTTCTTTTAAAAACTTAACCACCCTTCGAGTGGCCTCTTCATTGACGCCGCTGCATACCCGCCAGAAATCGCGGATGCTGGCCACGTAATTCCGACCGGGCATGACCCTTTCATAACTATGGGCCAGCAGCGGATCGCTTTGGATCCCTCTTTTGCGAAACATTTTCTTAATGATCGGGTAGGCAATCTGTTCGGTTGTCCCCGGAGCTACGGTTGTTTCGATTAGAACTAGGGCCTCCGGATTAATATTCTCGGCAATGATCTCCAGCGATTCTTCCAGGGCCTCCATGTCCGCCTGCCCCGTCCGCACGTTCCCGATAGACTCTTTCTGGTAGTCGCACTGCACGTCCACCACAACCACATCCGCAAGTTTCAGGGCGTCGTAGGTATAAGTCGCCATGAGCGTTTTCTTTTCGAGCACGCAGCGTTTAATGATCGGAACTACCTCCGGGTCCTCGGAGCTGACCGGAGGGATCCCCCGATTCAATAAGGGAGTTTTCCAGTAACTGCGCGTGCTGGGCCGCTGCATGCCGATAACGAACTTCGTGGGATTTCCTTTCTTGTCCGCAGCATCGGCGACCACCGCCGCCATTACCGCTCCCACAAATCCCAATCCCATCACCACGACAATTTCCCGCCCTTTGGCGCGCTGTCTTTTAGCCGCTTCCTTCAACTTTTCGAATTCTTTCCTGTAATCTTCCTTTGTCGGCAACGGGAATTTTTCACCGGTGGGACTGATCGAATATTTAGCCATGCACCTCTCCTTTTATAATATTGCAGAACGTAAAGCACCGAGAGCCTACAATTTTACACTCTTCCCCCCATCCACCACATAGTTTTCTTCTGTACATGCTCAAAATATCATGCCTAATATTGATTGGCAAGGCAACTTTCAGGGGAGATGTAACCCTTCAGTCACGAGTGGCTCTGACAGGAATATCGGAGGAACTTCCCCTGGCAAAGATTCTGTTTTGGCCGGGGGGCCAGGCCAGTACGCGCCGGAACCATTGGCTGGGATATCTCTGTTCATGGTGTCCTCACTGAACCTCCGCCGGAGGAGGCGG
>CAZIDC010000622.1:0-2132 GCA_964537885.1 uncultured Syntrophaceae bacterium
GCAGGGTAAATGTAGGGATGCCTTGGAGGTATTCGGGGGTAAGAAGGGGCAGGGGCTTTCGCCTGCGGGGGGACGCCCTCTGCGCTGCCAGTCCCAAGTAATAGAAGAAAGTCGCCGGATCTGCGTCACCCTGGTCAACCTGATACCAGAGACAGGGGAGCTTTCGAGCATCGAGATAGCTGGAAACCAGAGTGGTTTTGCCGCACCCCGGAGGCCCGGCAATCCAGATCACGGGCCGTTTCCGCCCGGTATCCAAAAGCTTAAACAGCCGGACCCTCATGAAAACTTCCGTGACGATCGGGCGGGTGATCTTGGCTATTTTGGAACCCGGCACAGCGGCACCATCGCTCTGCTCTTTTTTGCTGGTCGAAACGAAGGCTTAACTTACTAAGGAGTCCATAATTGATTAGACATATTCTTCAGTTAAATTGTGGTCACCGTTCACCCTGAGCTTGTCGAAGGGTGCGTTGCGAGCCGCCCATGCTTCGACAAGCTCAGCACGAACGGCTGTGGATTCACTCTACGGTGTCCATACAATTATGGACCGATTAGTAAATCGCAAGGGTTGGTTTTTGACCGCTACTCTTAGGGAAATTTACTAAATTTATAGAAGAAAAGCAATCAAGAGGATACGGGCACCTCCTTTGTTTTCGATTCATTTTGGTCGTCTGGCATTCTCTGACCCGGAGATCATCCTTAAACCGTAGCCCGCAGCAATTCTTGTTTTTTTTGAAAGAGTTTCTCACTTAAACTGACATGGTAGATATGGGGGTTTTGCAGCCGTTTGTGTTCAGGCCTGAGGTACTTGAGATTCAGCAGTGTCCGTCCCTGAATTTCTGGTAAAGAGGGACACTGATAGACCCTCTTTCCTCCCTGAAAAATGGGAACGAGAATTTCTTCCCGCTTAAATTGCGCCGGATAAGTTTTGCTGATATGGGCAAGGATTGGGTGGAAAACCTTTAGGGGCTGTCCTTCCGGCAAGGGTTCGTCCTCTAACAAGATTACATCGCCGCGCATGAAATGTCGCTCATCAAAAAAGCGGATTACTTTTTTTACGCCCGGATTGGTGGTCTTTTCCGGGTCGTCGGAAACTTTTAGTTTGGGGCGCATGTAGCTGTCTTCCCAGATTGCTGACAACTTGTAAACCCCGCCGAGGGCCGGGCAGGAATAGGAGGTCACCAGACGGGTCCCCACCCCCCAGAGGTCGATTTCAGCCCCCTGTTTTTTAATGGATTCAATCAGCCATTCATCCAGGTCGCTCGACCCCAGGATCAGGGCCCGGTCAAATCCCGCTTCGTCGAGCATCCTGCGGGCCTCACGGCTTAGAAACGTCAGGTCTCCGCTGTCCAGGCGGATTCCCGTGAGGTCTCCGGCTTTCTTTTCCCGGAGTTCCTTTCCCACTTTTAGGGCGTTCGGAACTCCACTGCGCAGGGTGTCGTAGGTGTCTACCAGAAGGAGGCAGTTCTTGGGGTAGATTTTTCCATAGGCCTGGAAGGATTCTAATTCCGAAGAGAACGATTCCACCCAGCTATGGGCCAGGGTGCCGCGGACCGGTATCCCGAATGCTTTCCCGGCCATCAGGTTGGAAGTGGCCCGGGCCCCGCCAATAAACGCAGCCCGGGCGGCGCTCAATCCTCCGTCAGGACCGTGGGCCCGGCGAACTCCGAACTCGACGACCGGATCGCCGTCGGCGGCAATGCACACTCGCGCGGCCTTCGTGGCTACCAAGGTTTGAAAATTGACGATATTCAACAGGGCGGTTTCGATGAGCTGCGCTTCCGGCAAGGGCGCCGTAACGCGAATGATGGGTTCTTGAGGGAAGACCATCGTTCCCTCAGGGACCGCGTAAAGGTCCCCTGTAAAACGAATCTCGCTCAAGTATTCCAGAACCCCCGGGGGGAAAAGGTTCAGGCTTTTCAAATACTCGACATCCTCCGGTTCGAAATGAATATTTTCAATATACTGGATCAATTGTTCCAAACCCGCAGCCACGCAGAAGCCGCCGTCTTCGGGGGTCTTGCGGAAAAAATAATCAAAACTGGCTTTTTGATCTTTTTTCCCCAGAAGATAATAGCCTCCCACCATGGTCAGCTGGTAGAGGTCGGTCAATAAAGTCATGTTCACCATCGTCT
>CAZIDC010000623.1:0-2131 GCA_964537885.1 uncultured Syntrophaceae bacterium
GTTTGGCTCCTCTTTCCAAAATTAGAATTTCCTGTTGGGCAATTTGCCGGTTCAGGCTAAATTGCCTTCCCGGACCTTAACCCCGCAACCTCTTCCTCCGTCAGCCCTAAAAGAGTCTTGAGGATTTCGTTCGTATGTTCTCCAACTTGCGGGGAAGCCCTTTCGAGCTTCACGGGTGTCCTGGAGAGCTTGATCGGGCTGTTCACCACCCGCAGCATGCCGGCCTGGGGATGCTGCACCCGGGCGATCATTTCCCGGGCGATGGTGTGGGGGTCCTGGGCCACCTGGTCGACCGTATTCACCGGCCCGCAGGCGACATCAATTTTTTCCATGGCGGCCACCCATTCGGCAGTGGTCCGGGTCCGGGTCACGGCACTCAATATGTCTTCCAGTTCCTTATGGTTCTTGGTCCGGGAAGGATTGTCTTTAAACCGATCATCGGCGAGCAGGTCCTGGCGGTTGATCAAATGGCAGAACTTCTGCCACCAATCCTCCCGGGGCACGGCCACGACAATGTACCCGTCTCTCGTAGGCAAGGCTTGAAAAGGAGTGAGGACCGGGTGACGAGTGCCGATCCGTTCGGGAATTTCGCCGGTGGCAAAAAAACGAGTGAAGGCGTTTTCCAGCAGGGCCATCTGGCAGTCGAGCATGGAGATATCGATCATCTGCCCCAGGCCGCTCCTTTCCCGCTCATGAAGAGCCGAGAGGATTCCCATGGCCGTAAAAATTCCGCCGCCCAGGTCGCCGATGGAAAACCCAACGCGAACGGGAGGACCACCGGCCTCCCCCGTGATCGAAAGCGTTCCTCCCATTCCCTGGACGATGACGTCGTAGGCTGGCCGGTGCGCGTAGGGGCCTTTTTGTCCGAAACCCGAGCAAGCGGCGTAAATGATCTTGGGGTTGACCTCTTTAACCGCCGCGTATCCCAGCCCCAGCCGGTCCAGAACCCCCGGCCGAAAATTTTCCACCATGACGTCCGACTTTTTAGCCAGGCCCAGAATAACCTCTTTGCCCTGAGGATGCTGGAGGTTCACCGTAATGCTCTTCTTGCCGCGGTTGACGCTCAGAAAATAGGAGCTGATTCCTTCGATGAAGGGAAAATTTCTCCGGGAGGGGTCTCCTCCTTCCGGGTTTTCTACCTTTATTACCTCCGCCCCCAGGTCGCAGAGGAGCATGCTGCAATAAGGGCCAGCAAGGGCCCAGGTCATGTCCAAAACCCTAATTCCTTCCAATGGTCCAGGCATAAAATTCTCCTCAAGAAAGGGTTCAAGGATTCGAGGGGTCGAGAGTTCGAGTGGGGAAAATTATCCTTCGAAAAATGGCCCCTCGAACCCTTGAATCCTTGACCCCTCGACCCCTGTTTATTACATAATCATGCCGCCGTCGCAATGAATCAGCTGGCCGGTGATGAAAGAGCTTTCATCCGAAGCCAGGAAAAGAGCCAGATTGGCGATATCCTGGGGCAAACCCTTGCGGTTCAAAGGGACAATAAAAGCCAGACCTTTTTCCATCCGTTCCACCATCGCCGGGGGCATGGATTTAATCATGTCCGTCCAGATCATCCCCGGAGCAATCACATTGACGTTAATCCCCTTGGGAGCCAGTTCCTTGGCCGTTGTTTTGGTCATGCCGATCACGCCGGCCTTGGTGGCCGAATAATTGATCTGCCCGGGGTTGCCCCGCCAACTTGTGGAAGAGATATTGATGATCTTTCCATACCCTTTTTCCCGCATAACCCGGGCGGCGCATTGGGTGCACAAAAATACGCCCTTGAGGTTTACCTCGATGACTTGGTCCCATTGTTCATCGGTCATCTTATGCAGCATGGCATCGCGGATGATGCCGGCGTTGTTAACCAGAATGTCCACCGTGCCGAACTCCTTAACGGCCGTATCGACCATTTTCTGGGCCACGTCCCGCGAACCAACGCTCCCGGTTACGGCCACAGCTTTACCTCCCTTGCTCTGGATTGCCTGCGCCGTGCGGGTGGCCTCCCCCTCATTCACGTCGTTCACGATTACCCGGGCCCCTTCCCCGGCAAAGCGCAAGGCTATACCTTCCCCGATCCCCCGTCCCGCTCCGGTTACAATGGCCACTTTGTCCTTGATTCTCATGATCCATATCCTCCTTT
>CAZIDC010000624.1:0-2126 GCA_964537885.1 uncultured Syntrophaceae bacterium
GACCCGGATGATTACATCCTATCAGCGTGCAAAAGGAAGGAGGTGAAAGGGTATGGCAAGAGGTCGAGTCAAATGGTTTAATGAGCAAAAGGGATTTGGATTTATTTCCAACGATGGTGGCGATGATTTATTCGTGCACTTCTCATCCATTAAACAAGAGGGTTTCAAGGTTCTTCATGAAGGGGACGAAGTCGAGTTCGAAATCGCCCCGGGGAAGAAGGGCCTGCAAGCGATTGATGTGGTGAAATGCTGAGGATCTGAAGTCAGACCGCGAGACCCCGGGAGAAATAAAATCTTGGGGTCTTTCTTGGCGGAAGACCTAAATAGAAATCATGATAAGGGGGTTTAAATGGCCAGAACAAGGAGAAATTTTTACCGGAGAACCTCCAAAAGGAAAGCCCCCCCAAAATCCTTTAAGGTAACCTGCGCCCGTTGTGGAAAAGAGCTGATGATGGAGGTTCCCCCGCCCTTAGAAAAAGCTCTTCTTTGCCTCGATTGTTACAACCGCCCTTCATAAATCCTTTTCCTCCTGAAGTTCCTTAAGCTGGGGGTAATGCTCCAGTAGAATTGCTGGTATCTTCAAGCCCTTTTCCCCAAGCTTGGCCTTGATCTCCAGCGCGTTGCAGATGGCTTTGCCGCGGTAGTGGTTGTTGGTGATGACGTACATCTCCTCAGCCTCGCTGGCGATCTGCCGGACCCTTTCGGTCAGCTCGAAAAGTTCAAACTCATTGTACAGATAATCATAGCGAGCATCCCTCCCTGCTCCTTCGCGAAACCATTCTTTTGTGTTCCTGCCGTGCAGGCGCAGATAGCCGACAGCGCTGGTGACTTTTTTGGTCGCGCCGATGGAATAGGAGACCTGAGGCTGGTCGATATTACAAAAGCCGATCCCGTTTTCCCGCAAGAATTGATAGGCCGGAGCCCGATCCCAGGAGGCGTGGCGGACTTCGAGAACGAGGGGGTATTCCCTGAATCTCTCGGCCAGTTCTTTCAGGTAAGCCCGGTTTTCTTCGGTGTTGTGGAAAGAATAGGGAAATTGGAGAAGCAAAGCACCCAGGCGCTGGCTACTCACCAGGGGTTCCAGGCCGCTTTTGAAAACCCCTTCATCGGCCTCGGTCAAGGCCTGGCGTTCGTGGGTAAAGTTGCGGTAGAGCTTGGCCGTGAACTTGAACCGGGGATTTAGCTGAACCCGCTTCGCCCAGCTCTTGCCCATCTGTGGCGTGGGAGGGCGGTAAAAGGTGTTGTTCAGCTCGATGGTGTCAAAGTACCCGGCAAGGTAGGCCAAAGGGTCGAACTTAGATCCTTTCTTGGGAGGATAAACAATCCCTTCCCAATCCTCGTAAGACCAACCTGCCGGGCCGACGCGAATCATCGTAAAACCCTCTCACCGCAGAGAACGCAGAGGGAGCATAATAATCGGAAATTCATATCATAAAGAAAATATCAAAACGAAATTTTACTGAATGGAAATTTTGTTTTTTAATTTTATCTCTTCGGCCTCTGCGTACTCTGCGGTGAATGTTTTTATTCCGGGACGGTGAACGATTCCCCATGCTTTAGAATGATTACCCGCTCGTCAAGACCCAAACGCGCCGCTTCGGCTTTCAGTCTCTTCAAGGGTTCTTCGAGCGGCTCATGGGAGAGAATAAAAGTCCCCCAGTGGATGGGAATCATAAATTTAGCGCCGCTTTCCGCAAACATCTTCAAGGCCTCTTCAGGAGAGGCGTGATTTCCCCGGAACCAATCCGGCTTGTAAGCCCCGATGGATAAGAAGGCGCAAACGATTTCTCTTCCTTGCCCCTTTTCCGCAAAAACTTTCGAGTAGCCGGTATCCCCAGCGAAAAGAAGGGACTTCCCGTTTTTGGTGAGGAGGTAGCTGTTATACCCCCGGTCCTCGCCGTCGAAAGGATGGCGCTTCCCCCAATGGGCAGGTTGAAAAGCCTCCACTCTGAGGCCATCGATTGCGAAAGATTCTCCCCATTTCATCTCCACAACCCGGGAGAAACCCAGACCCTTAATAAGATCACTATTTCCCCACGGAACGATCACTATAGCCGCCCTGGGCAGCCGCTTCAGGCTTGGAATGTCCAAATGGTCGTAATGGGCATGAGAGATCAGGATAAGGT
>CAZIDC010000625.1:0-2126 GCA_964537885.1 uncultured Syntrophaceae bacterium
TTGCTCGGCAGCGCGCAGTTTCCTTGTTTTGAATAGACCTTTGTGGTATAAAAAGTCGTCATCCTTAAAAAAAGATTTTTAGAAAAGGAGAAACAATGGCCTTGTTCGTTCCATTCCGGGGCATCCAATATGATCCGCGCAAGGTCGGCGCCCTTCGCCATGTGGTCACCCCCCCCTATGATGTGATCTCCCCCGAAGCCCAGGATGCTTTTTACCGGAGGCATCCCCAAAATGTCATCCGTTTGGTCCTGAACCAGGAGAAAACCGAGGACAACCCCCAGGACAACCGGTATACCCGGTCAGCGGCCCATTATAAAAACTGGCTTGCCGAAGGAATTCTCATCCGCGATGCGGCCCCTCATTTTTATTTCTTAAAGGAGGAATTCGATCCAGCCCCAGGTTATGAACCGGGCGGAGGTTTTGCGCAGCGGCGCAAAGTTCGCCAGGGGTTTATCGGCCTCATCCGTCTGGAAGAATTCTCCGCAGGCGTCGTCCTGCCCCACGAAAAAACCCAAACCAAACCTAAAGCGGACCGCTTGGCCCTGATGGAAGCTTGTCGCGCCAACTTCAGCCAGATTTTTTCGCTCTTCCCGGACGACGAAGGAACCATGGCCTCCGTTTACGATCAAGTCTTCTCTTCTCCCCCTGACCCTGCTTTTGACATTACGGATGACGATGGGATTCGCCACACCCTCTTTAAGGTGAGAGATCCCCTCATCCTCCGGAAAGTAACCGAGATCCTGCGGAACAAAAAAATCTTTATCGCCGACGGGCATCACCGCTACGAAACGGCCCTCGCCTACCGGGATCGGCAGCGCGCCCTTTATCCCCGAAACATGGGAAACGAGAGTTATCATTACACCATGATGTACTTGGCAGCCATGGAAGACGACGGCCTGATCATCCTTCCCACTCACCGGGTGGTCGTGAACCTGGAAGGAATTCCCGTCTCCTCTTTTATGGAAAAACTCAGCGCGGACTTCTCCATCGAATCCTTTGCCTTCGACTCCGGGAACGAAGGGATCGTCCGGGAACAGTTTCTCCGGGAACTGGCGTCAAGGTCCGCCAAAGGACGCTCCCTGGGAATGTTGCTGGGAGAAGGCCATCAATACTTTCTCCTCTCCATGAAAAATGAGCGAGCCCTGGATGAGGCGGCTCCCCATCTTTCTCCGGCTTTGAAGGACCTGGATGTGAACCTCCTCCATATTCTCGTCTTCCAGAAACTTTTGAAAATCGGTCCGGAGGAGCTGGCTGCCGGAAAGAACGTTCTCTATATCAAAGACCCGCAGGAAGCTTCGCTTTCCGCCCAATCCGGCAGGGGGCGGATGGCTTTCTTTCTCAACCCCACCCGGGTTTATCAGGTCAAGGACGTTTCCCTGGCCGGGGAGACCATGCCTTCCAAATCCACTTTTTTCTACCCCAAGCTGCTGAGCGGCTTCGTCATCAACCCCCTAAATCCCGATGAGCAAATTATTCTGGAATGAGCAGGAAGAAACCCTCGACACCCTCTTGGAAGGACGGCTCAAAGTCCTCCAGAAAAAGAGCGGTTATCGCTTCTCCATCGATGCCCTGCTTCTGGCCCACTTTGTCGAGACGCGTCCCGGGGATCGGATTATTGAATTAGGGACCGGTTGCGGCATTATCCCCTTGATTCTAATCTTGCGCCGGAAAACCCAAAAGGTCATCGGCGTGGAAATCCAGCCCTCTCTTGCCGACCTGGCCAGGCGGAACGCGGCCCTGAATCGGGCCTCTACCCGGATTCAAATTTGGGAGAGAGACTTTAAAAAGCTGGCCGGAAAGCGCTGGAGAGAGACTTTTCATTTAGTCCTTGGCAACCCCCCCTATCGCCGGCTGGGAACGGGCCGGATCAACTTAGGGCAGGAAAAAGCCGTAGCCCGCCACGAGATCAAAGCTACCCTCGAAGATGTTCTGCAGACAGCCTATCACCTCCTGAAAGAGAAGGGGCGTCTTTCCCTCATCTATCCGGCATCCCGGGCGACTGATCTGATTCAGGCCCTGCGCAAGTTTCATCTTGAGCCCAAGCGCTGGCAATTCGTTCATTCCCGCTGGGGTGATGAAGCGCGCCTCTTGTTGGTAGAAGCCCTGAAAGAAGGCCGGCCCCAGGC
>CAZIDC010000626.1:0-2124 GCA_964537885.1 uncultured Syntrophaceae bacterium
GCTACTCGATTCCCCGAAGGGAGGGGTTGCCAGGCCAGGGCTTTGGCCACCTCAACCATTTCTACCCCATTGGCCACACGGATCATTCCAGCGTTTTCTAACAGTGCCTGTTGGCTGGCGAAAGATCCCGGCGGGGTAGCCGTATGCCACTGAATGGCTCGTCTTCCTTCGGGAGTCCTCCCCTGTTTGCATACGACGATCGGCTTACGCCGGGATAATCTTTCCGCTTCCGCAAAGAAAGCCGATTCTTCCTCTATCGATTCGAGATAAAGGGCAATGACCTCTGTCTCCGGGTCCTGGGCGAGGTAACGGAGGACCTCATCATCTTTAAGGTCGCATTTATTCCCCAAACCGATGATCTTGCTGACTTTCAAATGATGGTCCCGAGCCAGCGCGCATACCGCCATTCCGTAGGCCCCGCTTTGGACAACAAAGGAAATTTTACCCCCACCGTCCGGCATGACGACGGCAATCGAGGCATTTAAGCCAATGTTGCAGTTTAGAACCCCAAAGCAGTTCGGCCCGATCACCCGGACCATATTTTTCCGCGCTTGCTCGGCCAGTTGATCCTGGAAGGTTTTCCCGGCAGCCCCGGCTTCCGCAAAGCCGGAGGTAATGACAATGGCCCAGGGTACCCTTTTCCGGCCGCACTGTTCGATGACCGATAAAACCGCTTCGACCGGAACGATGACAAAGGCCAAATCCACCGGTCCGGTGACCTGACCCAAGCCCGGGTAGGCTGGCAACCCCAGGATTTCCTTCTCATGGGGATGGATGGGATATATTTTCCCGCGATAAGCCGCCTGAAGATTCTTCAGGCAGACATACCCCACTTTACCGGGCTGGTTGGAAGCGCCGAAAAGGGCGATACTTTGCGGTTTGATAAGGGTGTCAAATGATTGAAGCATCGGCTTTTCTTCACTTCGAGAACGGGTCAAACGATATCTCCTCTTTTGGGTCTTTTTTTCAATCCGGAAATCAGCGGAGAAACCGGGAGGAATAGCGCCACGACGAAAAATGTGACGGCGATCGGCCGGGTGAAAAAAGCGGCGCCATTCCGTTACGTTGCCAATAGGGAAGATTCAAAAAAAACCTGCTCCCAAGGGAGAAAAGAAAGCCCTCCTCATCCTTCAAAAAGTATTATTTCGGCAGAACGCCCAGTTCTTTCGCCAGCCTGTAATATATGTCGTAGTCTTTTTTGTACTTGGCCATGGTCTCCTCCGGGGTCATGTTGCGCGCCCAGACTTCGATCTTACTCATTCCTTCCTTAATCTCCTTGGAATACTTTTCCATGGCCTTTCTCTGTCCATTCGAAAGGATCTCAATCACTTCCCGCGGGGTTCCTTTCGGCACGCAGAACGTATACGAAGAGGTAATCGTTATGGGATAACCCCGCTCCTTGAAGGTCGGTATGTCCGGAAGCCCCTCGATTCTTTCATCAGAGGCGGCAGCGAGAATCCGAATCATCCCCGATTCCAGAAGCCCCCCCGCACCGGTGGTAAAAGCCGCTTGCCCGTGCCCTCCCAAGACCGCGGTGATCGCTTCGGGGGTGGCTTTATAGGGAACATGCGTAAATTTCACCCCGGCCTGCCTGCTCAGCATCTCGATGGCAAAATCCGCGATGGTCAGCTTCCCATAGGAGGTTACCGTAATTTTCCCGGGAGAAGCTTTGGCCTCAGCGAGAAAGTCGTTCAAGGTTTTCCATCGGGCGTCTTTCTTCACCGCAATCCAAATCGGGGTCTCCCCATAGATTCCCATGGGAATAAAATCTTCCAATTTATAATCCATCTTTTTCACAATGGGAGATAAAACCAGGGGTGTTGCGCTGCCCACCAAAACCGTGTATCCGTCCGGCTTTGCTTTGGCCACAAAAGCGGCCCCCAGGGAGCCACCGCCTCCCGGCTTGTACTGGCTGATGATCGGCTGCCCCAAAAATTCGGCCGCTTTTTCGGCCACCACTTTGCTGCCCAGGTCTGCAGCTCCCCCCGGGGCATACGGCACGATCAAATTGATCGGCCGGTTGGGAAATTTCTCCGCTCCTTCGACGGGCCATATCATAGCCCCCATAACCAGAAAAATCGCCAAGAAAAACACGAATACTTTTCCCCCCCGGATTCCTTGATG
>CAZIDC010000627.1:0-2122 GCA_964537885.1 uncultured Syntrophaceae bacterium
CTTAATTGTTACCCTGAAATTAGAAGTTGGATCAGGCTTGGTTATTTGGCCGAGTACGAGAATTTTGCCTCCCTTTCCATCCCGCCGCTTTCAATCCTCAATTGGACCCGATAGGTGCCCTTTTCCTTTGGGCTGAAGCCACCGCCGTAATGGTCCCCGGACCACTTTAACTCACCCGTTTCTTTCTCTCCGCCAGGGCTGATCAGCGTGTACCGAACATTCGCATCGCTGATAATCTCCTTGGAGGCCGTGTCCTGGATCGCCACCATAAAAGCATGGCTTTGGGAATGGGCGGAATCACCGTGTCCTTTCGACGTCTTTAGATGCTGCATGTGCGCGGACATATCCATGATCTCGAAGGTGATTTTTAGCCCTTCCACAGTCTGGGATTGCGCCGGGCGTTTCCTGGCTTCCGGAACAGCGCCCTTTTGGGGAGCCTTCACCGATGGACCTCCATGGTCATGCTGGTGCTGGGCTCTAACCTCTCCCGTGAAGAAAATCCCCAAGAAAGCAGAAAAAATAATGAGTAAGCATTGTTTAACCATCTTGAAACTCCCCCTATATTTGTATTCGTGTTTATCCATTCTCGCAGAACGGGTTTCGGAAAATCACCAAACCCTACTATATCCATCGAGGCGGCGAGCGATCTTTTACTTTCTCCTTCAACCCCGTAGCGAAAATTTTATCAGGACCTACAGGGGGTGAAAATAAGGTAAAGATAGTATTTTATGAAGAAAAAAGTGGTATTTTTACGCTACGTTCCCTCTGCCATCCAAGAAACCAGCCTCTTTAAATTAGCCCTTATTGGCAAAATCCCTTTTTCTGCTATCCGGGTGGAAGGATGTGTTCTGCTTCCAGGCGGCCATCTAACATACCAAGGATCTTACCTGCATATTGAGCGCATTCAGAGTCATGACCTCCTGCAGAGCCGGAGGTCATGACTCCTCCGGCAAAATCCCGTCTTCGCGAAGCCGGGTCTGAAATTTCTCCACGGCGGCAATTCTCGATCATGGCCAAACCCTCCAATTAATTCTTCATATTTTTCCCTCCGCAAGGAATGTGCCGGAAGATCCG
The DNA here is from genome assembly GCA_964537885.1 of uncultured Syntrophaceae bacterium. Lineage (GTDB taxonomy): Bacteria > Desulfobacterota > SM23-61 > SM23-61 > SM23-61 > CAZIDC01. Next base: position 1,075 of record CAZIDC010000627.1, read on the forward strand.
CAATTCCCCCGTTTAAAGCCAACCCTTCATAATTTAATGGAAATACATAATAAATGAGACCTCTACCCTTTAGAATGTGCCGGGAAGGTACTAATTTTTTTCGCAGGTCAAGAGGGTATGCAAGAGGGTGTTGGGATAATTTTAACCAGCGCCCATATTCCTTATATAAAAGTTCCCGAGCCATCCGAGTATTGCACTTAATGGCTGATTACAGGGAATGAATTTTCTTCATAATTAATGGGTAAGTGCCGATAAGGTATTGAATGAAATCTTAGTGGAATATCCTGCTGTTTCAAAAGATTGGTGAAAATAAATTGGCCATGGGTGGTCTCGAAATTTAATAAAGACAATCTTTCATCTAAAATTCATTTTTGATTATTTAAGGTTACAAAAAAATCGGGATTTGGATGTCTTTTAAGGGAGGAGTATTTTAATCCCTTTGGGATAAGGACCCCAAAAAAGCAACAGGAAAATGGACGGATAATAAAAGAAAGGGAGATTCTTGGAAAATGCGAAACGAGCCCTTCAATGATTACTATGAAATTCTCCAAGTAAGCACTAATGCAGATCGTGAAACAATTGACCGGGTTTACCATTTGCTGGCAAGGCGTTACCATCCGGACAATAATGGAACAGGGGACGCAATAAAATTTGACCTCCTCACAAAAGCACACCGCGTCCTTTCTGACCCAGAAAAGCGAGCTGCTTTTGACGCCAAATATGCTTCAGCCCGCGGCCAGCGATGGAATCTCTTTTTCAAAGAATCCCCAACTGACGGAACTGAAACGGACAAGAAAATATACCAAGGGATTCTCTCAATATTATATATTGCCCGCAAAAGAGAGGCCTCAAACCCAGGGGTCGGGATTGTTGAAATGGAAAGGCTTCTCGGTTTCCCAGAAAATCATCTGGAATTCCACATTTGGTATCTCAAGGAAAAGGGCTGGATTCAGCGAGATGAGGGCGGGGGGTATGCGATAACGGCAAGTGGTGTTGATACCGTTATAGAGAATGACCTATTTTTGAATAAAGATCGATTTTTACCGGC
>CAZIDC010000628.1:0-2122 GCA_964537885.1 uncultured Syntrophaceae bacterium
TTTTTACGAGATCATCAATATTCGTAAGGAGCAAGGCAGAGGGGAATTTTTTATCCCCCTTGCGCCTCGCGCTCTCGCGCCTTACGAAAGACTTATTACGCATTCCGCGATGAATCCCCTAAATGGAAAGGAGTACCCATGCGATCCGACGGCAGAAAATACAATGAAATCCGCCCGGTAAAAATCACCCGCCGCTTTCTTAAGCATCCGGAAGGGTCGGTCCTGATTGAACTCGGCGAGACCAAAGTGATCTGCACCGCCAGCATCGAAGAGGACGTTCCCCGGTTTCTCAAGAACGGCAATCAGGGCTGGGTAACGTCCGAGTATGCCATGATTCCCCGTTCCACCCAAACTCGTACGGCGCGGGAATCCGCCGCCGGCAAGATCGGCGGGCGCACCCATGAAATCCAGCGCCTCATCGGCCGCTCCCTGCGGTCGGTCGTTGACTTGTTTTCTTTCGGCAAGCGCACCGTCTGGATCGACTGCGATGTCATCCAGGCGGACGGAGGAACGCGCACCGCGGCGATTACCGGCGCCTTTGTAGCCCTAACCGACGCCTTTTCAGTCTTGCAGAAGAAGAGGGCTTTGACATCCCCACCGCTTAAAGATACGGTGGCGGCCATCTCCATCGGGATGATCGGCCAAAAGATTTGCCTGGACCTCAATTATGAAGAAGATTCCAGGGCCGACGTGGATATGAACTTCGTCATGACCGGAAGCGGAGGACTGGTGGAAGTCCAGGGAACCGCCGAGCGCACGCCGTTCAGCGAGAATGATCTGGAGAAGATGATGGCGATCGCCAGGAAAGCCATTGACCGGCTTACCCTCTTGCAAAAAAAATCGCTGGGAAGCGGGCGGGGATTGTGGAAACAATGAAGGCTAAGGAAACGGCCGTCAAGATGGAACTGGTCATCGCCACCCGCAACCCGGGAAAGCTCCGCGAGATCGAGGCCATCCTGACCATCTTCCCTTTGAAGCTTCTCTCTCTCAAAGACTTTCCCGAGTTACCGGAGATCGTCGAAGATGGAAACACCTTCGCTGAGAATGCCATAAAAAAAGCCGGGGCCGTTGCCCGCCTTACCGGCCTCCCGGCAATTGCCGATGATTCGGGCCTGATCGTGAATGCCCTGAACGGTCGTCCGGGGGTTTTTTCCTCCCGTTACGCGGGGGAGAACGCTACGGATCAAGAGCGGTGCCAGAAGTTACTGGGAGAGATGGCCGGGGTTCCAGAAGGTCAAAGACAGGCTGCCTTTATTTGCACGATGGTCGCTTCTTCTCCCGCAGGAAAAATGCGGATTGCTGAGGGGGAATGCCGGGGCTCGATCACTTTTGCTCCCCGTGGAAAACATGGATTCGGGTATGATCCAATATTTTTTATTCCCGCGTTTGGTAAAACCATGGCCGAGCTTGAGCCGCAGGTAAAAAATCGTATCAGCCACCGGGCCCGGGCCCTAAAAAAACTGAAGCTCCTTTTACCCCAATTTTTGGGTCTGAAAATGGAGACATCATAATCTTGCCACCTCTGGCCATCTCATGGTATAAGTTAAATAACCGTAAGCCGCAAGTCGCTTGGCGTGAGGGTTTTAAATATTTTTATTCCCCTTGCGCCTTGTGCAATGCTTTATCGGGGCGTAGCGCAGCCTGGTAGCGCACCTGCCTTGGGCGCAGGGGGTCGCTGGTTCAAATCCAGTCGCCCCGACCAAAAATTTCTCTCGGTTGGTCTTGAGCGAACGATGGGAGAACTCGTCGAAGAAGCCCTTGTGGATCTCCTCAAAAAATACGAATCAAAAGCACCGCCTAAAAAGGGCAAATAAGGTCTCCAGGTATATGAATAACAAAAATAAATTTTTATACCAGTTTTATCGGCGTAACCGGAATGGAGAAGACCAATTTGTTGGCTCTCTAATTGAGAGGAGAAAAAAAACAGAAAGAATAACCCACGCTTCGATTATGAATTGGGGGAAACTTCTTGCTCCCAAAGATGTTTTTGAGGAACGGCTATATTTCGTTCGAGTGGAAATTCAATCGGAGGCTTGGCATCTCCATCAATAATATAATATTGAGTTGTCAATAAACGAGGCAGGGCCAGAAGTGGCTCTGCCTTTTCCCCGCGCGTTACCTA
>CAZIDC010000629.1:0-2121 GCA_964537885.1 uncultured Syntrophaceae bacterium
TGCGAGTATCTGCGCCAATCTGGGTCCTATTAAATTTTTAATATTTTCCACCCGCTTATTTTTCTGGAGGGTGGTGCCGAGATTCGTTGAAGAATAGATAAAAATGTGTTAAAAAATTATATTCCCTATGCGTTTCCATTTAGAGAGGAGTTTTCAATCATGAAATGCCCCCATTGCGGACAATCGTTGGGCGGGCAAACTTGCCCGTCCTGTGGCTCTGAAGTTTCGAAGGAGAGCCTTTACTGCCATCGGTGCGGCCAAAAATTGGAGAGCCTTCCTTCAGCCCCCCCAGCCGTTGAAGAGGACCAAATCGATTTCTCCCAACGAATCCTCTGCAGCGATGGTACTTGCATTGGAGTCATTAACGAAAAGGGGGTTTGCAAAGTATGCGGCAAGCCCTATACGGGGCAGACAGCCTGATCGATCAACCGCTTTTCTCCCGGAAAAACTCTTTTAAGGCTTCTTGAACCACAAAGGCCCCCTTAATGCGCCAGCGATCATTATTGATGACCATGGCCGAGAAGGCGATCCGCGGATGATCCGCTGGGGCAAACCCCACGAACCAGTCGTAAAGACCCGGTGGATTGTCCCCGCTCAGGGATCCGGTTTTCCCGCAGATGGACATCTTTTGCAATAGGCTTTTTCCATAACGATTGAAGGTTTTGGAGGCGGTTCCATCCTCCACCGTACGCAGCATCATGCGTGTTAAATCCTGGGCGGTTTTGGCGCTGATCGGTTGGGCGAGCAGTTCTATTTTGGCCTGGTAGAGTCTTTCCCCCTCCCGGTCGCTGACTTCCTCGATGATATAAGGCCTCATCATCATCCCCTGGTTGGCAATGGAAGCAGCGATCATGGCCGCGTGAATGGGATTGAGCGTGACTTCCCCGAAGCCCGACCCGCAACGGGCCAGATCATAGGCGGCCTCGGGAATAATGGCCTTGCTTGCTTCCACGGGGAAATCGAAGCGAATGGGGTGATTAAAACCAAAAGCCTCGGAGTAATGGCGGAGGGTTTGCGGACCCACGAGATTGGAAGCCACCCGGCCAAAGACCACGTTGTTCGATTTCCCCAGGGCCTCATCAAAATTGACCCGGCGGTCCCGTTTCGAGCTTTCCGTGAGCTTCCGGGGGCCGAGGCGGTATTGGTTACCCCGGAAAAAAACAGGGGAGTCATAATCCAGGACTCCTTTTTCCAGAGCGCCGGCTGCGGTGACCAGTTTGAAGACCGAAGCTGCGGGGTAGGTTGCCCGTTGCCATACCCCCTGTCCATGGGGATTCTTCCGGGAAAAATCAGTTAGGGCCAGGATTTTTCCCGTCCTGGGATCTAAGGCAACGAAAGCGCCAAAGGGGGGTTGGTAATTTTTAAAAACTTCGTTTACCCGCGTCTGAAGAGCAGGATCCACCGTATAGCTGAAACGGTAGGCCTGGCGGTCCTCAACATATCTCCCCTCAAGGGTTTTATCGAAATGAGGGACCCCGTTTCGCGGGGGGTGGAAAGATTTGGCGGTCTCAGGGTTTGATTCCGGCGGAGCGGGAGAGGCAGCCCGGGAAGGGGGGTGGTTGACTTTGGCGGCGTATAGGAGAGAGACGCAGGCGATAGAGGCGACAAGAAGGAGGCTGAAGAGCTTAAGAACGCTCTTCCAGGCATCCCCCCGGCCGTGGGACCGGCGCATCTTTTTCTGGAAAAACCTCCAATCCCTGCTCCCCTCTTTCCCTCCTTGTTTCGACCTCATTCCGCAGGCCTCCTTTTGGTGAAAAATTGTAGACCCAGAGCCCTCCCCGCCTGGCGCATTTTTTTATTCGTCGTGAAAAGAAGAACGCGGTGAGCCCTGGCCACGACGGCGAGGTAGCAGTCCCGCAGAGGCATGTCCGCCCCCTTCTGGTGGACTTTGAAAGCCAAAAGGGCTGCATCTACCCAAGCCCCCGCTGTTTCCGGAAGGACGGGGAAGATGCGGGTAAAATCCTGATAGACCTTCATTTCTTCCTCAGTCTGCGCGGTGTGTAGAAGCTCGGCCACGACCAGGTCCAGGCAACAGACCCGCCCGGCGTCCATTAAAGCGTTGACCTCCCGAAAAGTCCTCTCCTGCTTGCGGAAATAGTCCTGCCATACCGGGGTATCGAT
>CAZIDC010000630.1:0-2119 GCA_964537885.1 uncultured Syntrophaceae bacterium
GTGGCTCCCCTAATAATTTGCAGGAAGGATTGAACATCCAGGCTTGCTCCGCCGACCAGAGCCCCATCGACATCTTCCATGGTCATGAGTTCAGCTACGTTCTCGGGCTTTACACTGCCGCCGTAAAGGATGCGGATCCCTTGAGCCGCCTGGGGGGTAAAGATTTCTACCAAAAGCCTGCGGATGAAGGCCTGGATTTCCTGGGCTTGCTGGGAAGTGGCGGTCTGCCCCGTGCCGATGGCCCAGACAGGCTCGTAAGCGATGACCAGGTTTTGAGGATCTTTAAGGACAAGCCCCTTTAGACCTTCCCGGGTCTGCTTTTCGACGACGGTAAAGGCCCCTCCTCCCTGGCGTTCGGAAAGAGTTTCCCCCAGGCATACGATGGGGATCAATTCTTCCTTGCTCAGAACGGATGCTTTTTTATTTACGCTTTCATCGGTTTCGTGGAAGTACTGCCGGCGCTCGGAATGGCCAACGATAACCAGGCGGCAGCCCGCGTCGGCAAGCATGGGGGGGGAGATCTCTCCAGTGTAGGCGCCCTTCTCAGCCCAGAAAACGTCCTGTCCAGCAACGGAGATGGCCGATCCCCGAAGGGTTTGGGCAGCGGCAGATAGGGCGGTAAAAGGAGGGGCGATGGCCACCTGAACCCCTTCTTCTCCCGCGGCCAGTTCCTCCTTGAGGCGCAGGCAGAAATCCGTTGTTTCCCGGACGGTCTTATACATCTTCCAATTGCCCACGATCAAAGGTATGCGGGGCATGGTTCCCATCTCCTTTCAATCTTTAAAAAAACTTTTGGCCACAGAGAACACCGAGATCACCGCATCTCTTTTCTCTGTGGGTTCTGCGAGATATATATTTTTGGTTGCGGCTCTGCCGCGCTATGTGCTCTGTGGCGAAAAAGGGAATTTATTTTTTCAGGGCTTCGACGCCGGGTAATTTTTTCCCCTCCAGAAGTTCAAGAAAGGCCCCGCCGGCCGTGGAGATATAAGAGATGCGCCGGGATTCCCCGGATTGCTGGACGGCCAGGTCGGTGTCGCCGCCACCCACAACGCTTGTCGCTCCCGAATTGACGATGTGCCGGACGACTTCAAAGGTTCCCCGGCTGAAGGGGTTCATCTCAAAAGCTCCCATGGGGCCATTCCAGAGGATGGTCTTGGTGCCCTGCAGGGCTTCCCCGAAAAGAGCGGTTGTTGCCGGACCGATGTCGAGGCCCATCCAATCCGCAGGAATCTCCTGAACCGGAACGATTCTGGTCTGGGCCGAGGCCGCAAACTGATCGGCTACCATGCAGTCTACCGGCAGGTAGACCTTCACGCCCCTTTTTTGGGCGGCCTCCAGGATGTCCTGGGCTGTGCTCAGGAGTTCATCTTCGACGAGAGATTTCCCCACTTCGAGGCCCTTGGACTTCAGAAAGGTGAAAGCCATCCCACCGCCGATGATTACTTTGTCCACGCGCTGGATCAGATTTTTAAGAACCTCCAGTTTCCCGGAAACCTTGGCTCCGCCGAGGATGGCGGCCAGGGGCCGGGCCGGGTTCACCATCACTTTGTTCAGGTATTGAAGTTCCTCTTTCATCAAAAAGCCGGCGGCCCGCTCCTGGAAAAAGCGGGTCATCGCCTCAACGGAAGCGTGAGCCCGGTGGGAAACGGCAAAGGCGTCGTTGATGTAGATTTCAGCAAGGAGGGATAATCTCCTGGCAAAGTCAGGATCGTTTTTTTCTTCTTCCTTATGGAAGCGCAAATTCTCCAGGAGAAGCAGATCTCCCGGCCTCATGGCGGCGGCCATTTTTTCCACTTCCGGGCCGATGCAGTCCGGGGCCAGCGGGACTTCTTTCTTCAGAAGCTCGCTTAGCTTCCGGGCAACCGGACGTAGGCTGTACTTGGATTCCGGCTTTCCTTTTGGCCGTCCGAGATGGGAAGCCAGGATGATTTTGGCTTTTTGATTCAGGGCATAGCTGAGAGTCGGCAGGGTTGCCCGGATGCGTCCATCATCGGTAATGGTCCCTTGTTCGTCCATCGGGACATTGAAATCCACCCGGATGAAAATCTTTTTCCCCTGGATGTTCAGTTGATCGAGGCTTTTGAACTCCATCGTATTTCCACCTCCTTGCAGAGAATGA
>CAZIDC010000631.1:0-2113 GCA_964537885.1 uncultured Syntrophaceae bacterium
TGGAAGTGTCCCTGCGGAGGACTTCTCGACATAGAGTTCCATCCTGCTTTTCCAGTCGATAAAATCAAACAAAGAAAACCGACGATGTGGCGTTATCGGGAAGCTATCCCCCTTGAAGCGGATTCAAATATTGTTTCTTTTGATGAAGGGTTTACCCCTTTGATCCCAGTGGACTTCGCCGGGAAAACCGTATGGATCAAGCAGGATCATCTTTTCCCTACGGGGTCATATAAGGATCGGGGGGCTTCTGTTCTTGTCAGCAAAATGAAGGAATTGGGGATCAAAAAGGCCGTGGAAGATTCATCCGGGAATGCCGGCTGCGCCATTGCCGCTTACTGCGCCCAAGCCCGAATTGACTGCCGGATTTTTGTTCCGGAAGAAACCTCACCGGGGAAATTAGCCCAGATCAAGTGGTACGGAGCCCAATTGAATAAAGTCTTAGGATCCAGGGAGGACACAGGACGGGCCGTCCTCAGCGCCGCCGAAAAGGATTATTATGCCAGCCACTGCTGGAATCCTTTCTTTTTCCAGGGGACGAAAACCTTTGCCTTTGAAGTCTGCGAGCAACTCGGCTGGAAATCTCCGGACTCGGTGGTGGTCCCAGTCGGAAATGGATCTCTCCTGTTAGGGGCTTATTTGGGGTTTACCGAACTTTTAATAGCTGGAATCATTCAAAAGATTCCTCAAATTATCGGAATCCAGTCAGCCCATTGTGCCCCTTTGTATAAAGCCTTTAAAGATGGTCTAAATGAAATCCCCATGATCGATAAAAGGGACACATTGGCCGAGGGAATCGCCATCGCCGAGCCGATCCGCGGAAAACAAATTCTTACGGCTGTGAAGAAGAGTAAGGGGGGATTGATAACGGTGGATGATTCGGAGGTTAAAAGAGCCCTGGCGCATCTATGCCGAAAGGGCTTCTATGTTGAACCAACCTCTGCGGCTACCCTAGCCGGTGTGTTCCAATACCTAAAAAATTCAAAGCCGGCAGAAGTCATGGTTTCGGTGCTGACTGGCCATGGATTAAAAGCAACGGAGAAAATGTTAAAAATCCTGGAAGAAACCCCGCCAACGATGTATTAAATTTTTCTACCCCATTTTTTGTCAAGTCGATGCCGCCCCTTTTGCCCACAAATGAAAAATTAACTCCCCTGAAAATACCAAAACCTATCTTGGCAAAATCCACATATATCTGTAAAGAAGGCTGGCTATAAAAATTCAAGGCGGTTTTTGATGGTATCCTGTGGAAAAAGGCGAACTTTGTGCAGCAATTTTTTAAGAGTTTCTCCGAAAGGCAACTGCTTCGATACGATAATGCCTCCGTGTTCTTGATTTTCCCTTGCATACTTATTATGGAGCATGACATAGTCTTTTACGTTAAATGAAAAAAGACAGCGATTTTCCTGCGTGGCAAATTCGAGCTGTTCCCGATCGGTTTTCCCTTTGCGGTTTAATTCCTGGGCGTGTAAAACATCAAAGCCTCTTTTGCGAAGGGCATGAGAAAGTTCGGCATGAACATCTTCATCAAGCAAGAGCCTGATTTTCACTCTTGAGCGCCCCTCTGGCCTGGATGGAGTAAAACCTGCTCCTTCCAGTAGTCCTCATCGGATGCTTCTTCCACCTCCGCATTTATTTCATTTTGATGGTCAAAATAATAAGCAAGGGCGGAATGAACCTGAGCGGGGGTCAGATGGTGAAGGGTAGCCATGATTTCATCAACGCTCATCCCCATTTGATAGTATCCGGCAACACATCTTACGGTGATTCTTGTTCCTTCAATCAGCGGCGATCCGCCGGCAATCTCGGGATTCAAAGCAATATATGGATAGTTAACTTGTTTGACAGCCACACTCATTGGAATTCTCCTTTCATTTCTGAAGCCTTAAAAGCCTCAAGACCCACGATTAAAACGTTAGCCATAGCCACATATATATCACAAATATTGAGCAAAAACTATAACCTTGATTACCCAGAAAATTGTTCCTCTCCGTCTTCTGCCCTGTTTTTTTCCCCAGGGGAAAGGCTTGTGATAAAATTTTATCCTATGCTCTCTCTAAAGCGCCGATGACGGCGTTGATAAAATCTTCCGGAGTCGTGCCGGAAATTTCCACGC
>CAZIDC010000632.1:0-2113 GCA_964537885.1 uncultured Syntrophaceae bacterium
GATGCCACGTTCGGTTCCGATCCCGCTTTCCTTGATTCTCTGCCCAAAGGAATCTCCTACCTGGCCAACGTTCGTTCGAAGACCCAAGTCTTTCTGAAAAAACCCCAAATCGGCCTTCCTCTTTATTCCGGCAAAGGACGCCGGCCGAAACGGCGCAAGATCCTGGCGGGCCAGCCGCAACCGAAGACCGTCGCCCAAATCGGCAAGTCCCGTAAGACAGTTTGGCAATCCATGATTTTAGCCGAGGGTGCCAAAGGCCCGATCCGGGCCGACATCGCTTGTCTGCGGGTCTTTCCGGCACACGGGGGGCTGCCGCAGGAAACTGCCGTCTGGCTGCTGATGAGACGCACCCCCGATGGCCAGATCAAATATGCCTTCTCCAATGCCCCGGAAGAGATGCCGCTTTCCGAACTGGCCCACGCTTCCACCCTGCGCTGGGGCATTGAACAATGTTTTGAAGACGGAAAAGGATACGCCGGCATGGGAAAATATGAACACCGCTCCTGGCCGGCCTGGCACCGGCATATGATTTATGTGTTCTTGGCGCTTCATTTTCTCTTTCGCCTGCGGCTCCGGTTTAAAAAAAACTCCAGCGCTGACGCTCCCGCAGGCCCACAGGCTGATTGTCGCCGTCCTCCCTCTCCGTTCGCTGACCTTACAGGGAGCAATCGAAATTGTCAGGTATCATACGCGCCGTAATGATATTGCCTATAAGTCGCATAGAAAAAAACGTCTCGCTATGGCCAGAGCTATCAAAATCTAAAACGTCGCTGTAGTAGTAATTGATAACTGATAACTGATAATCAATATCCAATAACCAAACATCTATCTTTTTAAATTTTCAAGCCTTCTTCACTGCCAGACGCTCTCCCATAATGCCGGTGGGCCGAAAGATCAATATGAGAACAAGCATGATAAAAGCAATGGCGTCTTTCAGTTGGTAAGGGGCCACGATTCCCAGGCCATCCAGGAAGAGGCTGGGCCCTATGGATTCAACGAGGCCGAGGAAAATCCCTCCCAGCATAGCTCCAGGGATATTGCCAATACCCCCTAATACCGCCGCTGTAAAGGCCTTAATCCCCGGGATAAAACCCATAAAAAAATGCACCTGCTTGAACATTAAAGCATAAAGAACACCGGCCGCTCCCGCGGCCATCCCGCCGATGACGAAGGTGGTAACGATCATCCGGTCAATGTCAATTCCCATCAGCGAGGAAGCTTCCTTATCTTCGGACACCGCCCGGATTGCCTTGCCGATGCGGCTTCGTTGGACAAAGGAATAGAGCGCACCCATCAACAAGGCCGCGGCTACAATCACCACGCCCTGAAATTTAAGAATCCGGAACGCCCCGATCATCCACTCGCCTTCCAGAATCTTCACGACCGGGTAGGCCTGGAAACCGGAACCATAGAGTCCTCGAAAAGTGTATTGGAGGAAAAAAGAGGCCCCAATGGCCGTGATGAGGGGCACCAGGCGGGGGGCACCCCGTAGAGGGCGGTAGGCAATCCGCTCCAAAAGAACGGCAATCAAAGTGGAAACGGCCATGGATACCAGGAAGATAACCACTAGACTGATGATAGGCTGTCGATCCAGAAAACCGGAGGAGTAAAAAAAAGCCGCCACAAAGTAGGCCGTGTAAGGACCGCTCATAAAAACTTCGCTGTGCGCGAAATTGATCATCCGCATAGTGCCATAGACTATGGTATAGCCCATGGCGATGAGGGCGTAGATGCTTCCTTGAGCCAAACCAAAGATAATAAAATCAAACCAGTGGTGAGAGGTATAACGGCCTGCGGTTAAGGTGGCTGTGGACCCCCAAATGATCAAGGCCAGAATCACCCCTCCGATCAACCACATGAGGACATCGGTGGGTGTAATCTTTTCTTTCAAGCGGTGCAGCATGAGGATCTCCATGCTCGACCCCCCACCCTGTCAGCTTCCTCAATGGAAGAGGACAGGGTAAGGGGATTCGTTGGGAAAGAGATCCGACCTACTTTTTAGCCGGAGTCTTCTTAGCTGAGGGTTTCGCTTCTGGGGCGGCAGGTTTCCAAAACGGTTTATCCGGCATTACCAGCTTCTTGACATTTTCTTCGGTCGTCTTATAAACGGCGA
>CAZIDC010000633.1:0-2102 GCA_964537885.1 uncultured Syntrophaceae bacterium
TTCAGGGGGCTATGCGCTACGTTCCGGATTTTGGTGAAACGTGTAAGGCGATCTTGGATGCGGTGATTGACGAGACCGATGCCGAAAATTGCTCCATCATGCTGAAGGATCCCGTCTCCGGGGAATTATCTACTCTGGCGGCCCACGGCAAGAATGAGGGGAAGAGCGTCTATTATTCAGGTAGGCCATCTAACGGTAAAAGGTTTAAACCCGGAGAAGGGATTGCTGGATGGGTTCTGAAAGAAGGCCAGGCATTGATGGTGGATGATGTCAAAGACGAGCCCCGCTTTGTGCAAGTAAATGGATTAAACAATAAGGTGAGATCTTTAATCTGTTTCCCCATCCGGGAGAAAGACCAGGTCGTGGGGGTATTCAATCTCAGCCATTCGAAGATAGGGGCGTTTGACGACGGAAATAAACTGGCTCTTTCCTATATTTCCACCCAGGTTGGAGCGGCCTTGACCTCGGCCCGTTTCTTTTTAAAAATCCATGACATGAACCGTTTAATGAAAGAACAGGGAAGGACCTTCCCTGCGGAGAAGCCCCATTTGAATCCGCCCTTTTTCCCATCAACCTTTGTGGAAGTTGGAGAAATGATGGCGTCCGAGCATGGAATATTTATTTACGCCAGCGAGAAGATGCATCGAATTAAAGAGATCATAGATCAAGTTGCGAATACAGACGTAACAATTTTGATCCTGGGGGAGAGTGGAGTGGGTAAGGAAGTTGTGGCCCGTTCCATTCATCAGAACTCCAACCGGAAAGATAAACCTTTTGTGAAAGTAAATTGCGCCGCGCTACCGCAAGAGCTTTTAGAGAGCGAGCTGTTTGGCTACGAGAAAGGGGCTTTCACCGGGGCCTACCGGCAAAAACCGGGGAAATTTGAACTGGCCAATGGAGGAACTATTTTCCTGGATGAGATTGCCGAAATCAGCCTTTCCCTGCAAGCCAAATTGCTCCAGGTTTTTCAGGACCGGGAATTTTCCAGGCTGGGAGGCAAGAAAGATGTACGCGTGGATGTCCGGGTGTTAGTGGCGACGAATAAAAATATCGAGAAGGCTGTAGAGGCGGGGCGGTTCCGTGAAGACCTTTATTATCGGCTGAATGTGGTGAACATCACCATCCCCCCCCTGCGGGAGCGAAAGGAAGAGTTGCCCGTTTTTGTGGAGTATTTCTTAAATAAATTCGCTGATAAATACCATAAGAGGGCCAAAGCATTGCCCGATTCACTGATGAAAGCGTTCATGCAGCACGACTGGTCGGGGAATGTTCGAGAAATGGAGAATTTAATCCAGAGGTATGTTGTTTTAGGAAATGAAGAAGAGGTTCTTGAGGAATTAGTTCCAAGGGTAAGGGAAAATACGCCCCAGGGGAAAAAAGATGGAAATCCTTCAAAAGGGATCGGGCGTTCGCTTAAAGAAGTCCATCAGGAGGCGGTTCAAAAGGCTGAGGCCGAAACGATTCTCAAAGCCTTAGAACAAACATGCTGGAATCGCCGGAAGGCCTCTATTTTATTAAATATCAGCTACAAAAGCCTGCTCGATAAAATTAAAAGATGCGCCATTGATAACTATTCGGTTTCTAAGAGAATTTAGAACATTTCTCGATGATTTCTGGACTTCCAATGTTCAGACACTTTAAGTTCTGAGCTTCTATCAAAAGTCCGTAATTTACCCTTCGACAGGCTCAGGGTGAACGGGCTTAGGTTGAAATTATTTAGTTTTTTCGTTCGTGGTGACCTTGTCGAACCACAAAAAAATACTTTTGTAAGAAGCTCTATGGATAAGTAAAAAAAGAATATATTTTTCTGTGTCCTTTTCAATTAAAAAGACGATAAAAGGGAAAGTGGAAATATTTTTCCACTTTATCCAAATATTTTTCCATTTTTTCCATATGGTTTAATAATTTAACCGCAGATTATTGGAAATTACTTAAAAATAATTTAACAATAACATATAGTTAATATTAATGAGAAGCATTTTTTTTGGTTTGGCATTCGGATTGCTACCCTTTAGGTTTAATTCATTAACTCGAAACGCGTAACTCGTGAGGCTCTTGCAAAAGTCCGTAATTTACCCTTCGACAGGCTCAGGGTGAACGGG
>CAZIDC010000634.1:0-2101 GCA_964537885.1 uncultured Syntrophaceae bacterium
AACGGCAGAAAAGGCCGCCCAGGTTACCATCGTCCCCCTGGATAAAAGAGAGACCGGATTATAGCTGGCCTCCATGACAATCCTCCCCAGCTTGCCTTTGTATTTGTCGGGGATATCGGGAAGCCCATCCCCGTTTGTATCGGGGAAGTTCTTTATGTATTCCATCATCCCGATCCACTCTTTGAGTTCCTGGATTCCGGTTTGCCTTTTATCGGCATCTACGCGGAGGGCAACAAGGTCCGCAACCGGAACGCCATTGCGGTCTTTCGGAACAATTTGCAGAATCTGGTGGGTGTATTTTCCCACGATCTTAAGGAAGGTTGCGTTGTAGATATTTACGGCCATTCGATAAAGTTGCTTGTTGGATTCTGAATAATCGAGGGGTACGTATCCTTCTTCCTCGCTCCCCAGCCAGATGTTGGTCACCCGGTCAAAAATGACCCGCCTGGGATTGTATGTGAATTTTAATCCCGCCACCTGCAAGAAATAAGAATTCCCCTTGCGCGGATAAACACTGGTCAAAACCTCCAAGGCTTTCTTGATTTCCGCGGCGTGAAAATAACAGGTAATGAGGGGGTAGGCCATGGTGTCATCCATCCCAATACCGAGGGGTACGGTGCCAAAGATATCCCCTACGGCTAAAGCGCCTGTTTTCCCCCGTAAGAGGTCGTCCCGGATGACGCCGTTGGACTCGATGGCTACTAACACTTTGGTTACAGGGTCCTTGGGGTTGTAATCATGCTTATTTACATACCAGCGAATGGAATCCGCGATTAAGTTGCCAAGGTTGGACTCCTCCGCGGAGATCGTAAGGTCAAAGGCGGTTTGCCCGATAATTTTTCTGGAACTCAGGTTCACTTCCCTGAGAACATGCTGATCGATGGCCTCGATGAACGATTCAACTTTTTTCTGCAGGATCATATCTCCGGGGATCGTCGCTTCGATATCGATCAGCCGGTATTTTTTTTGTTTGGCCTTCCCCTGATCCCAGAGGAAATCCAAGACGCCCACACATTTTCCATAGGCCGAGGCCTGAACAATGAGAGTGGAATTGACCATGATGGGTTTTTCCAGCCGCGTATGGCTGTGCCCTCCCACGATGACATCGATTCCCTGAACCTTTTTAGCCAAGGCTTCATCTTCCGATTCCGCTCGGGGCTTCTCCTTATGCAACCCGCTGTGGGAAAGGGCTATTACCATATCCACCTTTTCTTTTTCGCGAAGGGTCTTCACCATCTCCCCGGCAATATCAATGGGATCCCTGAACTTCACCGGCGAGGCAAAAGGGGATTTTTCCGCGGCGTCCTTTCCCATTAACCCAAAGATTCCTATTTTAATCCCGTCCCGATCCAGAACCACATAGGGCTTTATGAGGCCCTTGTTGAAAACCTCTTCCAGGGTGTCATCCCGGTCGCTCTCCTTACTGAAGAGTCCATTGGAAAAGACTATTTCCGGCCCACCTCCCTTGGCCTTTGCCGAATGAATAATCTGGGCCAGGCCTTTCGGTCTAAGGTCAAATTCGTGATTTCCCAGAGTGAGGACGTCATATCCCATCTCTTTCATTAACCGCAGTTCAATGGCCTCTTCCCTGGCAACCATGTGGAAGAGGGAACCCATGAGGAAATCTCCTCCGTCAAGGACCAATACCGGATTCTTTCTCTTCTCCTTTTCCTGCTTTATAACCGTAGCGATCCTGGCCCAGCCCCCCTTGGTGTCATCGCCCCCGGGAAGGCCGGGTCGATAATCAATAGTGGGAGAAAACCCCAGAATGTGGGAATGCAGATCGTTCGTATGAATGATGGTGATCGCCTTTTCACCGGCAGCGAGATCCGCTGACAAAAAAAAGGCCGCTGCTAAAATGGTTGCCCTTAAGAATTTCATACTTAAATCCCTCTCAAGTTAAGTGCCCAAAATGATTAGTGCTCCCGCTATTAGCGAGAAGATACCCTATGGTATATTTTCCCACAAATCCTGTCCAGTAGGCAACCCAGGCCTCTGCAATTCAGACAGTGGAGTGAGGTTAGTAGGGGGAGGAGGGGCTGGAGACAGGTTCTTTCATTTTTTGGGATATCTCGGGAAGGGGGAAAAGATCTTCCTAAGG
>CAZIDC010000635.1:0-2085 GCA_964537885.1 uncultured Syntrophaceae bacterium
GGTTTGAAGGCCGTGCGGGCTACGTAGTGATCGACCAGATTCGCACCGTCGATCGCGAGCGCCTCGTGCGTCGGCTGGGTAAGCTGTCACCATCCGCTTTGGGACACATTCTTGCGATATTGCAAGAGATGTTCACACCATAACCACGGGCTAACAAGAGCATTAACCTGACGAGGAATAGCCGCATCAGGCTGACAGCATTGGTGATTACCCGCGCAGGTTATGCAAATCGTTAGCGCCGTGCTGGGCGCGGTGTTATGCCTCTGTAGAAATTTGTTGTTGCGTTCGATGAGATGCCATGTTAATATGACTGTATATTTAGGTCATATGACCTTTAATGGAGGTCTTTACGAATGCTGGTGCCGATTCTTGGGTCTCTCAGCAGTGAACGTGTTCTTATTTTCATTCTGACGCGAAGGGAAGGCTATGCCCGGGAGATTGCGCGGTTTTTTGAGACTGATTTGGATCCTATCCAGAAACAGTTAGAGAAACTGGAACTTGGCAGCATACTGGTGAGCCGGACGGCGGGCAGAACGCGCCTCTACGAGTTCAATCCCAGATATACATTTCTTAAAGAACTGAAGAGCCTCCTGGAAAGGGCCTTATCTTTTTACCCCGAGGAAGAACGCGAAAAACTCCTGATGAACAGGCGAAGACCAAGACGACGCGGTAAGCCCCTATGAAATCCGTCAAAGACATGACAAACGCCGAGCTTGCCGCATTCATCGAATCTCACCTTTTGGAAAAAGGAATTTATGTGGTTCTGTCCGGCGGAGCTTGCGTCTCGATCTACAGTAGCAATAAGTATGTTTCAATGGACCTAGATTTGGTTAATGCCCGCTTCGCGAAAAGACAAGACATCCGATCGGCTATACAAGAGATTGGCTTTCAAGAAGAAGGTCGTCATTTCAGACACCCAGATACCGAACTGCTTATTGAGTTCCCACCGGGCCCTCTTGCCGTTGGCAAAGAGCCGGTCAAAAAAGTGGACGAGCACAAGCTTCCTACCGGGATACTCAGAATTATATCGCCTACGGACTGCGTAAAGGATAGATTGGCTGGTTATTATCACTGGAACGATTTACAGTGCCTGGAACAGGCTTCCTTAGTCGCCGAGGCCATCAAGATCGATCTGGAAGAAATCGAGAGATGGTCAAAAGTCGAAGGCAAGCTAGGTGAATTCAAGCGCATCAGGGCACGATTTATTAGAAGAGAGACATAACAAGCGGCTGCACTGTGACGCGGCTAACAGCGCACGTGAGCCGTGTCGTAATGATGCTTCAAATAAGTTCCTCGATCGAGTTCAAGTTGTTTTTCTAACCAGCAAGACAGATCGTCTATATCCCAGCAAGGCATTGGTGATTTTTGAGGGCATTAGCGTACCTCGGGGATGATATTGCCGCCGGATGGGAAGATGGCGACATCAGCCTGAGGGATCTTTTCAGAGACCTGCTGGATGGCATCCTGAATGGTGGGAGCATAGGCAAACTTCATCATCTTCACCTGATCAGGCGAAAGGCCCTCGGTGACATGGACGATATTGAACTTTTCGGCTACCTCCTTGAAATAGACCACCTGCATGATATAGGAGATACCAAAAGATCGAAGATGATCTGGGACATCCCCGATGATCAGGCGCCGGTGGAAATCCCCCGCACTTTCCGGACTTGCCATTTCTTTAATCAGAGGCATGATGGGGCCTGCCTGTTTCTGGGGAGCCACCCAGATGATGGCTCCTCCTGATCGCGTGCAAAAACCCGCCATGACCAGGGCTTTTGTTGCCTGAACCCCAATTTCTAATGGAAAAGCCGAAGTGATCGTTACATCCGCAAGTTTCGGGAGGGGAATCAAATAGAGGGAAGCGGCATATTTAGAGGCTTCACGGTGTTCTTCTGCAGGGTCGCCTGCAAAAGCCCGGATGACCTCTTTCCTGTCATTAATGATAAAATCGAGTTTGAAGGATAACCTTCCCAGACGGCCTGCATCAGCGATCTCTTCGAAAAAGGCATTGCCTTCCATCACATTGACTTTGCTGTTCCGGTGGCGCATCCAATGGAAATGATGATCTGCCACAGAGCGGTAAGA
>CAZIDC010000636.1:0-2085 GCA_964537885.1 uncultured Syntrophaceae bacterium
TTGAAGCCGGCGGTCAGGATGCCCGTCTGATTGTATTTCCGGAATCTTTCATTCCCACCTACCCGGATTGGGTATGGGCGGTTCCACCCGGCAGAGGAAAAATTCTCAATGAATTGTACGCGGATTTTTTGCAGAATGCCGTTGAGGTGCCCAGCGCAGCGACGGAGAAACTGGGCCGGGCGGCGAAAAAATCCCGGGCCTACGTGGTCATGGGCATTACCGAGAAGGATATCGAGGCGAGTGGGGCCAGTCTTTACAACACTTTGCTCTATTTCAACCCGGATGGAAACCTGATGGGTAAGCACCGGAAATTAGTGCCGACGGGGGGCGAGCGGCTGGTCTGGGCCCAGGGCGACGGCAGCACCCTCGGGGTTTATGATACTCCGCTGGGCAAACTCGGCGGGTTGATCTGCTGGGAAAATTACATGCCCCTGGCCCGGTATACGATGTATGCCTGGGGAACCCAAATCTACATCGCGGCCACCTGGGACCGCGGGGAACCATGGCTTTCCACCTTGAGGCACATCGCCAAAGAAGGACGGGTCTATGTTATCGGCTGCTGCATCGCCCTGCGCCAAGATGAGATTCCCGACCGTTTTGAATACAAAAAGAAATTCTATTCCGAATCCCGGGAGTGGATCAATGAGGGCGGCAGCGCCATTGTCAACCCGGATGGAGAATTCATCTCCGGGCCCGTTCAAATGAAAGAAGAAATCTTGTGTGCCGAAGTGGACCCCCAGATGATGCTTGGACCAAAATGGATGCTGGATGTTGCCGGCCATTACGCCCGGCCGGACGTATTTGAGCTCATCGTCCACCGACGTGGACATCCGATGATCAAAGTAATGGAGGAGCAGGACGTCCCGTCTAACCCACCCCTGGCCCCTTAAAAGGACTTTCCTTCCTTTTTTTCCACGCAGGCGTAAGCATTATGGTTGTGGATGGATTCCAGGTTTTCGGACTCCACGCTGAACCAGGTGATGTTGCGGTGGGCCTTTAGCTTCAAGGCAATATTGCGGACCACATCCTCGACAAACATAGGATTATCGTAAGCCTTCTCGGTGACAAATTTTTCATCGGACCGTTTGAGGAGGGAGAAGACTGCGGCGCTGCCCGAGTTTTCCACAATCCGGATTAAATCTTCAATCCAGAAGAATTTGCGAAAAGTCACTTTCACGGTTACGAGACTCCGCTGGTTATGGGCTCCTTTTTTGCTGATCTCCCGCGAGCATGGGCAAAGGGTGGTTACCGGAACGATCACCCCGACAATCAAGGAGTGATGCCCGTTGATCAAAGAAGCCAGAAACTGGCAGGTATAGCCCATCAAGCCCTTGGCTCCGGAAATGGGGGCGCGCTTTTCGATGAAATAGGGAAACTCCACCTCCATGTAAGCCGATTCGGCGTTGAGCTTTTCTTTCATCTGACCCAGGATGGTCGAGATGGCCTTGATGTTGATCGTGCCGCGGTATTCGTTCAGGATTTCAATAAAGCGGCTCATGTGCGTCCCCTTGAAGTGGTGCGGCAGGTTGACGTACATGTTCACCTTGCCCACGGTGTGCTGGACTTTGTTCCGCTTGTCCAGAACGGTGATGGGGTACTGGATGTCCTTTACGCCGACTTTATTGATTTCCACGTGGCGGTGGTCTTTCCGATTCTGAATGTCGATCATTTTCCTTGCCCGCGGTAAGTGGCTTGAGAGGTTTCACCTTCCCCAACCGACACCCAGCTTACCCGCTGGGGCCCCCGGTCAATCTGGCGGGAGAGTTCGCCAAAGATGTAAGCGGCAAGGTTCTCGGAAGAAGGATTGACGTCCTGAAAAATCGGTAGCTCATTTAAATACCGGTGGTCCAGATTTTCGAGGACGCCCCGGGTTTTTTCTTTGAGGAGGCGAAAATCCATGACCATCCCCAGTTCGTTCAACTCCTTTGATTCCACCGCAACCTCTACGATGAAATTATGCCCGTGGAGGGACTCACACTTTCCCCCGACTTCCCGCAGATTATGGGCTGCGGAAAAATCAGTCTTGATTTTGATCTCGTACATTTTTTCTATCAGAATGGACCTCAAAAAAAGTAATAAAACTCG
>CAZIDC010000637.1:0-2082 GCA_964537885.1 uncultured Syntrophaceae bacterium
TGTAAAAGCCCTAAGGCGGCAGCCAAAAGACATATCCTTTCCAACACCGATGTTTCTTTAAATAGATACCCCTCCAAAGCTGGTCCCCAGGCTATTAATGCTATGATGCACTTGAATACGGTAAAAAGGAAGTTGAAATTCCATCCCACATCGAGGATGGAGGTATAAACAAAGAGGAATGGCATGAGGTAGATCCATGAGGCAAGCTTCGTAGATGTCCAGGCTGTTTTCCATGGATCGGATTTGGCGATAGCCGCAGCCGCCCATGCCGATAAGGCTACGGGTGGGGTGACATTGGACTGAACAGCAACCCAAAAGACAAGGAGGTGAGCGGTGAGAGTAGGTACACCCATTTTAATAAGCGACGGGACTCCCAAGATGACGAGAACGACATAAGAAGGAGTCGTTGGCATACCCATTCCAACAAAAATACCAGCAATGATAATGAGTAAAATAAGGAGGAAAAGGTGGCCTCCAGACAGATAGATGATAAACTGTTGAAAATAGTTTGCCAATCCTGTAAGGCTGGTCACCCCTATCACAACCCCTATGACGCCCACGGTGGCCCCGACGGTAAGGGAAGAACGGGCCCCCGCCACCAAAGCTTCAAATACTTTTTTTGGCCCCATCCGCGTGTCCTTTTTAAGCCAACTCAAAACGATGGTAGCGCAGATGGAGTAAAAGGCGGCAATGAATGGGGTGAACTCCAGAGCTAAAAGGGCAATAAGAATGGGGATGGGAAACAGGAGATGAATCCTTTCCGTTAATTCTCCGATCTTGGGAAGTTCTGATGCAGGCATTCCCCGAAGTCCCCGCTTCACCGCTTCAAGGTAAATGATCACCCCGACCGAGGCAAAATATAGACAGGCTGGGATGGCTGCAACCTTGATCACTTCTACATACGGCGTCCCCGAAATCTCGGCGAGGAGAAAGGCAGCGGCACCCATGATCGGTGGCATATATTGGCCGCCTGTCGAGGCGGCCGCCTCCACGGCTCCTGCAAAATGAGGAGGATAACCCAGGCGTTTCATCAAAGGAATGGTAAAAACTCCGTCCACCATGACATTGGCAACAGAACTTCCTGAGACCGTCCCGAAGAGGGCGCTGGTGATTACAGAGGCAAGCCCCGGCCCTCCTGTGCGCTTTCCGGTGATGGCATAAGCCAAATCCACAAACACCTTTCCACATCCAGAGACTTCCATGAAGGCCCCAAAGATAACAAAAATAAGAATATAAGAGGCAAAGATGTTGGCAATCATACCCAGAATGCCGTCGCTCGTGAGAAAGAGATATTCGGCAATGCGTGAGAAGGTGAAGCCGGAATGGGCCAAACCTAGGGGGAAATAGGGGCCGAAATAAGCGTAAATGAGGAGTGCAATCCCTATACCAGGGATAACCGTTCCCACAGCTCTCCTGGCTAATTCTAAAGACATAATTATAAGGAACCATCCCAAAATCACATCTCTTAATGCGACCCCCCCTCCAATGCGATCGGCAAGGGTGGGGTATTCAAAAATGTAGTACACAATCACAATGATCAACCCGAGAATGAATAGGCCGTCAAAAAGACTGATCCTGTGATTCGGGGATTTTTTTCTCGCTTTAAAAAGCATGAGGCTGAGCACAAAAGTTCCCAGAACATAAAGTCCGATATGACTCTCCTGGGAGATTAAACCAAAGAAGGTAGTGTAAAGGAAGAAAAGGCTGAAGGAGGCGGCTGTGGCCTTCGTCACAATGTCATATACCCCTTCCAGCTTGCGAGTTGTGGCCATGCCCTCGCTGGAGAGGCCTTGTTCCCGTAAAACGCGGGTGATTGCTCCGAAAATCCCCATCGTAGGTCACTTAGAGGGCGGGGTATATTCTGGTTGATCGACCCGCCAAGAATTTTTCCCCCGCCTTGAGACTTAGAGCTTTTCCTTAAACAAGTTGTGGCTTTTAAATCCCCCTTTGAGAAAGGGAGCTGTGAAAAAATTCAGGCCGGCAGCGAAATCGACTTTTCTTGTTGTCCAGGGGACGGAAAAAATCGCCCGCCTGAGGCGGACCAAAATCGGGGGGACAGGAATGATCCCCAACGGTTAACCT
>CAZIDC010000638.1:0-2081 GCA_964537885.1 uncultured Syntrophaceae bacterium
ATTCTCGAAGCCATTGAAAAGCCCCTCCGCTTTGCTTCCGGGAATGATTATGCCAACCTGAAAAACCTGAGGGCCCTGGAATCCTACATGGCCCACTGGCTGGAAAAGGCCCTGGCCCTTTCCCTAAGCCAAAGGAGGCAGGATTTATTCAATCGGTTGAGGGTTCAGGTTAAGGGCTTCGATGGAATGGACCTGGCCAAGAAGAA
This sequence comes from uncultured Syntrophaceae bacterium, assembly GCA_964537885.1. Classification (GTDB taxonomy): domain Bacteria; phylum Desulfobacterota; class SM23-61; order SM23-61; family SM23-61; genus CAZIDC01. Next base: position 207 of record CAZIDC010000638.1, read on the forward strand.
GGCCCAGGCCCTCGAATTGCAAAAAATATTTAACGAACTCAAAGGCGACGATTCCGCTCCTGTCCCATGTCAGCCCTGGCCAACCCAGGCAGAGTTTCACCAGTTTCGCAAGGACCTGCAAACCCCCATCCAGTTCATTAAAGGGGTGGGGCCGCGCCTCTCCGAAATCCTCAAGAAAAAAAACATCCGGACGGTGGAGGACGCTCTCTATTTTCTTCCCCGGCTTTATCAAGATCGAAGGCAGATCAAAACGATTTCCCAGCTATCGGTAGGTAAAGTGGAAACGGTCATGGGGACGGTCCTCAGGGCGGAGATGAATTATTACGGTAAACGGCGTACTTTCGAACTGACCGTTGGCGATGAAACCGGCACCCTGGTGGCCAAATGGTTCAATTTCAACCCCCGCTACATGAAGGGAAAATTCCGCAAAGGGATGCGCCTCATTCTTTCCGGGGAAGTCCGGCTTTACCAGTTCCATAAAGAGATCGACCACCCTGAGTTGGAAATTATTGAAGAGAAAGAAGCCCCCCAGGAGGATTCCTCCACCGGCCAGCCGGGCGAGGAAGATTCGCTGCATTTCAAGCGCATCGTTCCGATCTATTCGGAGACCGAAGGACTATACCAGCGCCAGCGCTTGATCCGTCGGATCCTTAAGAACGCCGTGGACCTATTTGCCCAGAAGGCCTTCAGCGGCATCCCCGATGAAGTTTGTCACAGGCAAAAGCTCATCCCTTTGTCCGATGCTTTCCGTAAGGCCCACTTTCCCGACCCGGATGAAGACATCACCCTGCTCAACGAAGGGAAGTCTCCGGCTCACCGGCGGTTGATTTTTGATGAGTTCTTTTTCTTGGAGCTGGGACTGGCCCTGCGCCGGAGCGGGACCTTGATGCAAAAAGGCATCGCTTTCCCCATTGCCCACCGCTACACGAGGCAACTCCGGCAGATACTTTCTTTCGCCCTCACCCCCGCCCAAGAACGCGTCCTCGCGGAAATCGAAGCGGATATGCGCCGGCCGCACCCCATGAACCGCCTCCTCCAGGGGGACGTGGGAAGCGGCAAAACCGTCGTAGCCTTGATGGCCGGCCTTATGGCAATTGAAGGCGGCTACCAGGTGGCTATCATGGCCCCGACGGAGATCCTGGCTGAGCAGCATTTTCTCAACATCCGGCCGCTGGTGGAAAGGCTCGGCCTTAGCGCTACCCTCCTCACCAGCGGCCTGAAAAAAAACCAGAAAGAATCCCTCGGCCAAGAAATCGCGGCCGGAAAGATTCAGATCATCATCGGCACCCACGCCCTCATCCAGGAAGGGGTGGAATTTCATAATCTGGGCCTGGCCATTATCGACGAACAGCATAAGTTCGGCGTCCTCCAGCGAGCCACCCTGCAAAGAAAGGGCTATCGCCCGGACGTCCTGGTCATGACCGCCACCCCCATCCCCCGAACTCTGGCCATGACCCTCTACGGCGACCTGGAAGTTTCGATCATTGATCAACTCCCCCCCGGCCGGGGGGCCATCACCAGCCGGGTATTCAACGAAAAAGAACGGTTCCGGGTCTACCGGATTCTCCGCGAGGAGATCGGCAAGGGGAAACAGGCTTTTGTGGTCTACCCCTTAGTGGAAGAATCCGAACGACTCGACCTCAAGGACGCCACCCGGATGGCCAGCCACCTCCAGAAGGACATTTTCCCGGAATTCAAGGTAGGGTTAATTCATGGACGGATGAAGAGCGAGGAAAAAGAAACCATCATGGCCGACTTTAAAGCCCGCCGCATCCATATTCTCGTTTCGACCATCGTCATCGAAGTCGGCATCGACGTCCCCAATGCCTCGGTGATGGTGGTCGAGCATGCCGAGCGGTTTGGCCTCTCCCAGCT
>CAZIDC010000639.1:0-2080 GCA_964537885.1 uncultured Syntrophaceae bacterium
TTCTTCAATTCATCATCGGTAAAATAGGTCTCCTCTGTCCACGGATCTCCTTTGGTATACTCCGTGGAAGCGCCAAAGCTCTTCTCCCTTGTCCGGATCTCAATGGAAGTGGGAAGTTTCCACAATAGCTTTCCCTCTGGAAGATCGATCTTGGCCAGCTCGGGGTCGTATTGAACTTCCACCCGCTTCCTGAACTCAATCACTCGTCTATCCTCCATGGTTAGAGGAGAATACCACCTTGGGCCCGGCTCAATGCCCAAGGCCCCCATGGCTATGGCATGAGGGTGGTTGAACTGACAGGTGATCGATCCGGTTGGAAATTGATTGGTAAAGCGCGGAGTGGTCCCCATGGGTCCCATGCGAATCACTACCTTCCGGATATCCTCGGGCGACAGTTGGTTTTCCTCCTTGATCTTCAAGAAAAGCCAGAGAGGATAATGGGTGTAGCGAATCCCCGGCCAAGGCTTATAGGTGGTATCCAAGATATGCCATTCCCGGCCCAAATTTCGGGTGATTCCGTCGAAATCGCAGTCATCGATCCCGTAATCTCGCCAAAAATGCTTAGGATCATCCAAAATGCTGTCAAAGGCGGTGGTGCCGAAGTTCGCCAGCAAAGAAGCGGTAACCCCTAACTGGGCACACCACCCGGAATCGAAATACTTCAGCGTGGGGAGAACGGTCGATTCAGCCCATTTTCCCATGACCGATACGGGACACCCGGCGGCGGCGATTCCCATGGCTTGTTGGACTCGATCTTTCTTCAAGTTTAGGAATTTCGACGCCGCCCCGAGGGCCGCAAATACCACGAATACCGCGGGGGTGAAAAGGGGAGGATAAGAGCGGATCTCTTTTCCTTTCATAAAGATGGGAGGCCGCATCCCCATGGCGATACGGGATGCCAGTTCGTAGGCTACGGCATAAGCCGTAATCAACTCCTTCCCTGAACCTCCTTCCCGCTCGCCCACGGACAGGCTTGCTCCCATAACGGCATTGCCAAAGTGAACGGGTATGGGAAGTGTTTCATCGGCATCCAGGGCATTGGCCATTCGGGCATTCACGTAAGAGGCTAAGGCGCATGAGGTCTTCTCGCCCGTTCCGATGACAGTACTCTCAGGTTTCCCCCCTAAGGTCCTCGCCAGGGTCAGGGCTTCAAGGCCTATATCGGTAGCCAACCCGGCAAAGGCGCATCCAATGGTATCCAGGAGATTCCTCTTGACTTCATGGATGATTTTTTCAGGCAGGTCTTCAAACCTTGTGTCCGCTATAAACCGTGCAAGGGTTTCCGTTACCCCTTTCATAATTCATCTCCTTTCTCTTCGAGAATTATTAAATCCGAACAATCCATCGTAATGCAATTTTTTGGTAAGACATTCTTGCTGCCTTATTCCAGAGCCTCCTTCATAACAAATCTGCTTAAACTGCCAACCCCATGAAGAAAGACTTCTTGCCTTTCTCTTTAAGAGACCAGCCCTTGATCTCTAATCCAAAGCACTTTCGCCAGGTTATGGCTGTAGCAAGATTGCTCATGCGAGAGGAGCCGTGAGCGAGGTGTGTGAAAAAGGGAAACAGCCTTTGGGATCATCGCTTGTGGGTATTGAAGTAAGGTTACCCGATTTTGGCAACCGAAGTAGACTTGGGGGATAATCTTTGTCGGTAGTATAGAGGGAAATATCTTTAGACGTCAAAGTATTTAGGTTCTCCTCTTACCAGAGTTCACCGCAGCCTATCTTGAAAAGTAGGGCAAGGGGCAGTCTAAAAATATTTTCGGGGTTTGAAGTCAATCATCGGCGCAAGCCGAAATGGCCTACTGCGGGCGGCCAAAGGGAGCCGCCCCTACAAAATCTTGTTTGGTTCCGGCTTGGCCGGGTTAGGAAAAATCTCGATATAAAAATCTATTTCTTTTGTCAACAGAAAAAAACGCTTGTCATTTTTAAGCCGTGCCGGGTTGGGGAGGAAGGCTGGCCAAACGCGAAGGATTTATCGCCGCTATGCTGCCGGGGATGGTAGAGCAGGGGCAGCGGCAAGCTGCTGAACTCGCCGAAAAGCGCCCGCCATCTTTTGTGCCTTAGTTTACTTTAGC
>CAZIDC010000640.1:0-2077 GCA_964537885.1 uncultured Syntrophaceae bacterium
TCTTGGATCACAGATGTCGCCAGCATGAACCTGCTCCTTAAAAGTTATTTTTTGCAGAATATTAGATTTATTTTTTCTTTTCAAGTATTTATTTCGTTGTCTCTGGAAAATTCAAAAGCAGACGAATTCAAGGTTTCGATTGGGGAATATGGTAGAATTAGTTTTTTCGTATGAATTTAGCTCTTTGATCCGCCTCAGGCGGACCAGAAATCCCTCCCGTCCTCCCTTTTGCAAAGGGAGGAGAGCTGTTAGGAAATTCGATGGAAAATTCCACTTTTTCCCCCTTTGGAAAAGGGGGATGGAGGGGGATTTTACGGCTTTTCAAAAGATTAAACTGTTACTTTTTTTCAAAGAACTAAAGCGTTACGTTTTTTCTTGTTTTCCCGGTCCGCATTTGCTAATCAGATATTCATCGCCTTCGTTTTTAGTTGAGTGGAAGAGTTGAAAGGAGACTCCATGTTAGATAATTTTGAAAAATTTTTCGCGCCTAAAAGCGTTGTGGTAATCGGAGCATCAGCCATTGCCCACAAACCCGGCAATGACGTGATTCGCAATATTCTGGCCAATGGATATTCCGGCAAGCTTTACCTGATTAATCCCAAGGGGGGAGAGATCATGGGGATGAAGGTGGAATCCTCGATCCACAATCTACCGGTCGGGATTGACTTGGCAGTGGTCATCCTCCCGGCCAATGCCAATCCTCAGGCCATCCGGGATTGCGCGTCCCGGGGAATCAAAGCCATTGTTTTGGCCGCCGGTGGCTTCTCCGAAGTGGATGAGTCAGGAGAGAAACTTCAGGAAGATTTGATCCGGGCCGTCCGCGAAACCGGCGTTCGAGTTCTGGGGCCGAACACATCCGGCCATACTTCTACACCCCACAATTTCACTTCGAGTTTCTTTCCCCTCGGTAAGATTCCCAGGGGAAATATTTCTTATATCGCCCAGACCGGAAACTTCGCTACACACACTATGCGCTACATTGCCACCGCCGAAAATTTCGGAGTGGCCCGGGTAATCGGCCTTGGGAATAAAGTGGATATTGAAGAAAGCGAAGTGCTCGAATACCTGGCCGGCGATCCGGAAACCAGGGCGATTTTCATTTATCTCGAAAGTTTTAAGAAACCCCGGCGGTTCCTAAAAGTCGCTCAGACCGTAACCCAAAAAAAGCCGGTCTTCCTGCTCAAAGGTGGGAGTACGGCCGAGGGAGCGAAAGCCGCGGTGGCCCACACGGCCGCCATGGCCGCAGAGGATCGGATTACGGACGCAATGCTCCACCAGGTTGGGATCACCCGTCTTTACCAATATTCTCATCTTTTCCTGGCGGCCAAAGGGTTGGCCTCCATGCCTCTTCCCAGGAACAATCGCGTCAGCTTCTTAGCCCCTTCGGGTGCTATGCTGGTCTGCCTGACGGACTATTGTCTTTCCCTTGGCCTTAAAGTCCCTGATTTTACCGATCCCACCCGGAAATTCCTGCAGGATATCAGCCCCTCCATCATTCGCATGCGCAATCCGGTGGACATCTGGTTTGCCGCCGGCCTGCATGGGGTGGAATATGCCTACCGCGAGGGGATGAGAGCGGTCCTGAAAGATCCCAATATTGATGCGGTAGTGCCGATTTTGCTGTTGACCGACGACACCGGGGTCCCCGATCTCCAGTTCATCGTTGACTTGGCTGCCGAGTTTCCGGAAAAACCGATATACGTGACCTTTACCGGCGAGAAAAAGCATATGGATGCCGGCAAGGCTTTCCTTGAACCACAAGGAGTCCCCACCTTTCCTTTGATAGAGGAGCCTTTTGAAGTTCTCTCCATCTTAGCCCGCTGCCGGGAGGCTATGAATAGGACATAAGTGAATTCTGATGCATTCGTAAAAAGTCGTCACTCCGGTGGAAACCGGAGTCCAGAGAATTTATTATTATTTGAAAAGACTGGATTCCGGCTTTCGCCGGAATGACGGAAAAGCGTTTCCAGACTTTTTAAGAGATCATCAATCCTCTTTAAACAAAAATCTTGCTTTAGAGCTTTTTTTTTGTTATCTTTTTCATCCTGTAGGACAATCTTTTATCATGAGGAGGGGA
>CAZIDC010000641.1:0-2061 GCA_964537885.1 uncultured Syntrophaceae bacterium
TTTTTTATTTGCCATGCTTCTGAAGGGCCTAACTTCAGCCATCCGGGAATAAAGTGGGAGTCATTGTTAAATAGATGATATTATTAATAAAATTTTCGATTATGGTTATGAATGCCGGCCTCTAAAAAAAAACTCTCCAAAAAGCAAAAAAAAACTTGACAATATTCGCCATTATTGTTATTCATTAACCACTGAATGAAGGCTCATTCGTTTTTTGGCCGTTGCCTTTTTCACCGAAAAATCCACTTAAAATGTAAGACAGCTCGAACGAGGGGAAATGGGTTGTTTCCCAGAGGAGAAGGCGTCTTTTTTCACCCAAAAAGATATACCTATTAGATGTAATGGGTGAATTCCTGAAGTCCTAAAAGTTGGTGCGGCAAAAGGATTCGTGTGCAGGAGCTGCCAAGACGATCCAAGAAAGGAGGCCAAAGGAAGGAAAAAAGATCAAAGGACAAGATCGCAGGACGGATAAACAGTATATTTAACAATCTTTTCATTGAGGAGGTAGACGAATGCCAAGCTATGTGATCATGGAGAAATGTGACGGGTGTAAGGGACAGGACAAGACCGCCTGCCAGTACATCTGCCCCAATGACCTGATGGTTCTCAACAAGGAGACCATGAAGGCCTTCAATCGTGCCCCGGAAATGTGCTGGGAATGTTACAGTTGCATTAAAATTTGCCCGCAGCAGGCCATGGATTGTCGCAGCTACGGCGACTTTGTTCCTATGGGAGCTTCGGCAGTGCCTCTGCGAAGTTCCGATTCCATCATGTGGACGATCAAATTCCGGAATGGAATGATCAAGAGGTTCAAGTTCCCCATCAGGACCACCCCCGAAGGTTCAGCCAAGCCGGATGGCGGATGGGAGACCGGTTCGGACGACCTCAAGAGCCATATTCTCTTTTCAGAACCTGGCTCTTTAGGGGTTGAGGTACCGACCCTTAAGAAATAACAAAAATTTAAGGAGGAAATTCTATGCAGCCTTTTGAAACTGTTGAGGTGACGACCGATCTCTTAATCTGCGGCGGCGGGATGGCAGCTTGCGGAGCAGCCGTGGAAGCGGCCTATTGGGGTAAGAAAAAAGGCCTGAAAGTTACTCTGGTTGATAAAGCAGCCCTCGACCGGAGCGGCGCTGTAGCCATGGGGCTATCCGCTCTTAACCAGTATGTCGGGATCAAAGAGGGCGACAACACCGCGGAAGACTATGTGAACTATGTAAAGAATGACCTCATGGGCGTCACCCGCGAGGACCTGGTATACGACATCGCCAGGCACGTAGACTCCACGGTCCACCTGTTCGAAAAATGGGGTCTCCCCATTTGGAAGGACGAGAAGGGAAACTACGTCCATGAGGGTCGCTGGCAGCTCATGATCAACGGCGAGTCCTATAAAATCGTGGTGGCCGAAGCCGCCAAGAATGCCCTGGGAATGGAAAATATTTACGAAAGGGTGTTCATCACGGAGCCCCTGATGGATGGCGACCGAGTGGCGGGAGCCGTTGGTTTCAGCACCCGCGAGAACAAATTCTACGTGTTTAAAGCCAAAGCCGTATTAGTGGCCATGGGCGGCGCCGTGCACGTTTTCCGTCCCCGGTCCGTTGGCGAGGGCCTGGGAAGATCCTGGTATCCGCCCTTTAACTCCGGTTCCAGCGCTTACTTTACCCTTAAGGCCGGGGCCGAGATGACCTGCCAGGAAGTGCGCTTCATCCCGGTCAGGTTCAAGGATGCTTATGGTCCGGTAGGAGCCTGGTTCCTCCTCTTCAAGTCCAGGGCCACCAACGCCCTTGGAGAGGATTACATGGTGACCCACTTAGACGAACTGCAGAAGTGGGCCCCTTACGGTCTGGTGAAGCCCATTCCGGCCAACCTCAGAAACTGGCTGGGCATGATGGATATGAAGGCGGGCAAAGGCCCCATTTACATGAGGACCGAGGAAGCCATCCAGAAGATCATCGCCGCCGCCGGGGATGAGAAGGCCGTCAAGAGGAAGATGAAAGAGGTAGAGTCCGAAGCCTGGGAAGACTTCCTCGACATGACCATTTCCCAAGCGATCCTGTGGGC
>CAZIDC010000642.1:0-2059 GCA_964537885.1 uncultured Syntrophaceae bacterium
CGGTACAGGCCGCGGACCCGAAAGAGTTCAAAATCGGGGCGATTTTGGCCATGACCGGCGCCGGGTCCTGGTACGGGCAGGTGATGAGCCAGGGTTATTTAACGGCCATGGATGAGATCAACGGCAAAGGCGGAATCGACGGGATCAAATTCAAAGCGCTGATCGAAGACCACCAGAGCGGATCGGGAGCGGCCGCCATCAATGGCTTCAACAAGCTGGTGAACGTCGACAAGGTTCCCTTCAGCTTCACCTCCTACACGGCGCCCACTCTCTCGATCATTCCGGTGGCCAACGAGAAGCATGTCTTACTCTTAAACGGAGGAGCCGTAGGCCCCAAATTAGTGAAGGCCAGTCCTTACCTTTTTAACAACCGGATGCTGGCCGTGATGCACGGAATGGGATTGGCCACGAGGGCCAAAGAACGGGGTTTTACCAAGATGGCCGCGCTTTACTGGAATGACGACGCGGGCCTGGGAACTCATAAATATGTCGAGCCGCGGTGGAAGGCCATGGGCGGAACGATCGTGGCGGCCGAGGCTCACCCGATCGGCGCCACCGACTATAAGTCTTACCTTTCCAAAATCATGGCTGCCAACCCGGACTTTTTAGCCCTGTGGCAGTGGGGAAAGGACTGGGGTGTCGCGGTAAAACAGGCCCGGGAGATGGGATTCACCAAGCCGATCATGGGCGTCGAGTTTACCCCCGACGCGGCCAAGCTCGCCGGCGCCAATGCCGACGGTTATGAAGCGGTCACGGATTTTTTCGACGCTAAGAGCAACGACCCCTGGTCCAAGAGCTTTGTGGCCAATTACAAGGCCAAATACAAGAATGAACCGGAATTTTACGCCGCCAACTATTACGAAGGGGTTTATATCCTGGCTGAGTTGATCAAAAAGGCCAAGGGAAAGGGGGGCGATTATTGGAACGGCAAAGCCCTGAGGGATGCCCTGGTAGAAATCAAGACCTTCCCGAGCGTCTACGGGGGCAATATAGAATTCAACCCCGAAGATGGAACCTGCAAGAAGAAAACCGCTCTTTTCACAGTCAAGAATGGGCAGGCTGTCTTCCAGAAATACCTTGAGCTCAAATAAAAAGATCTACCAGCCACAGAGCACGCAGAGAACGCGGAGAGCGCTGAACGAGGGCGCTCTCCGCGTCTAATCATGCCGCGGTGCCGCCCCGCCTCAGGAAAGGAATTCATGGATCTTTTACTGCAACTCACCATCAACGGGCTTTCTATGGGAAGCATTTACCTGCTTTTCGGAATCAGTTGGGGGTTGATCTTTGCTGTTACCCGCACTTTCCACTTTGCCCACGGAGCGACTTTCGTGGTGGCGGCTTATTCAGCTTACTTTTGCCAGCAGTTGGGCCTCCCCTTGATCTTCGCCGCCATTGGCGGCATTGCCGGGGCCGTTCTTTTTGGGGTGGCCGTCGAAGGGATCCTCTACCGCTATTTACGAAAATCCTTTGCTACGCCATTAGTCATCTTTGTCGCTGCCCTGGGGGTTTTGATTACCGTGGAGAATTTCATCGCCATGGGCTTTGGAACAGACGCCAAACCCCTGGAAGGCTTCCCGGTGAAGGTCATTAAAATCGGCCGGGTGGGATTCAATAACCTGAACGTGTTTATGTTCATAGCGGCGGGAATTATCTTTGCCGCCCTGATGCTCTACCTCCATCGCACCAAAAACGGCAAGGCGTTGAGAGCCGTGATCAGCAACCCGGAGATGGCCGAAGTGATCGGGATCGATACCAAAAAATATTTTCTTTTAGCCTTCGCCATTGGATCATTGCTGATCGCTCCGGCGGCGGTCCTGGTGACCATCGAAAGGGGAGCCACGCCCGACCTGGGCCACTGGGCGATTCTTTACTCCTTTATGCCGGTGATCATCGGAGGAATCGGCAGCCTTCCCGGCGCGGCCTTGGCCGGCCTCATCATCGGCCTGGCGGAATCCATCGGCATCTGGAAGATTTCTTCGGAATGGCAGGTGGGCATTGCTTTTGTCGTATTGGTGGCCGTATTGCTGTTGAAGCCCACGGGTCTGTTTGGGTTCCGGGT
>CAZIDC010000643.1:0-2055 GCA_964537885.1 uncultured Syntrophaceae bacterium
TCATGGACCTTTATCCGAAGAAGCTTTTTCCTTGGGCTCGATATTCTCCGCCTCTTCATCCTGGTTTCCATAACGTAGCCGAATCGCTTTTACAAGAATAAAAAATCCGGTCCAACCCAGTAACCCCCCTACTGTATAGGAGATAATCCTGGGAAAATAGAAGGCCACAAACGAAAGGAAGCAAATAAACATACCGAATTTTAGGAGGGGAGATGATTCTGCCCGGCTCAGGATTCTTTTCCCCGTTACCGCGGCATTCAGGGCACTTCCGACGCGGGCCATACCCGAAAGGACACCCCTGCCGCTTCCTCTTACTACCCTCAATCTCTTCTTCCGAGCGGGGGGTTGGATGAGGCGGACCTTGTTGCGTCTGCTGAGTACGATCTCGGTAGCCCGGGCCAAATCCTCCAGGAACATCTCACTCATTTCCCGGGCAAGACTTTCATCTTCGATGACGACATCCAGTTCCCAATTGCCAATCCAGCTGGAAATGTTAAGGTTTGTGGATCCGATCCGAGCCAAGCGTCCATCCGCAACCGCTGTCTTGGCATGAACCATCGATCCGTTCCACTCGAAGACTCGAACACCCGCTTCCAGAAGCGATCGATACATCGTGCGCGAAAAGTTGGCAACCCATTGGATGTCGCTTCCATGGGGTACCAGCAGACGGACGTCCACTCCACTTAGGGCCGCTGCCCGGAGGGCTTGTATATAAGGGCTTGTGGCAATGAAGTAGGCATCGGTCAACCACAACGTCTGACGCACGGTGGCCGCCAACATTAAATCCAAACGGTATATTCCCGTCGTTTCCGGCGAGGCCGGTACAATGCGCAAAGATACAGATCCTGCCTTCGACAAGTCCTCCCGGCGGGGAAGTTCTTCAGGGGGAATCAATCCTCCCGCCAACTTCCACGCGGCGGCGAAGGCAGCCTCGACATCGGCTACCGCCGGGCCGCAAATCTCCACCCCCGTGTCACGCCAGGGAGGAATCTTTTTCTCTGGGTTCCCAATCCAGGCATCTCCGATACAAAGGCCGGATATAAAGGCTTGCGCACGATCTATGGTAATCAATTTCCGATGATCACGACTGAACCACCCCAAAAAGCTGTTCAATCCTGGCGGATTGGCAACTCGAACTTCCCCCCCTGCCTCTCGGAGGGGCTTCCACATCCACCCTCCCCAAAGACTGAGGGAACCGAACCAGTCATAGATTACCCGGACTTTAACCCCTTCCCGGGCCTTGGCCGCCAGGAGATCCCGGAAATGGCGCCCGGTCTTATCGTTATGGATAATGTACATCTCCATGTGAATCGTCTTTCGGGCCCCTTGAATCGCCGCCTCCCATGCGGGGTAATTTTCCTGAGCATCCCGGAGAATACGCAGATGATTCCCGTGGATCAGAGACGCCCCCGTTGCCCGCAACAGCTCTTCATTACTCAATTGACTGCGCAGGTTGCCGCTCCTTCTCCTCATTGGGATCTCCCCGAGAAATCTGAAAAAAATTAATCCGGGTAAGAACTATCCGGACTTACCTCTGATGCGAATGTGCACTTCGGCAACCATCGGAATATGGTCAGAAGCCACCAAGCATAACCATTTCCGTGGGACTTCCACTTTGATAATTTCCACCGAACCCTGGTAATAAATATGGTCCAAATGAAAAACCGGAAAGACCCCAGGGTAAGTCCGGCGCCATTGGAGAAAGGGAGCCAAATCCAGGCTGTCCAGCCTTTCTGATAGAAGCTTTGAAGCCGGCCCCCGGTGCCACTCGTTGAAATCCCCCAGTACGATTTTGGGGCCATGTACTTTTGGGTCTTCCAGAATACGAATCAATTGCGCCGCCTGCCTGATCCTTTCGGCTCGCGAGGTTCCCAGGTGAACATTGTAAATATGAATCGGGTGCTTTCCTATCAAGAGATCTACTCGCTGACACAAGCGGGGTTCGTGCCCCTGCTGGGATAAATCATAAGTGATATGCCGGTCGATGGGAAAACGACTTAACAGCGCATTGCCGTATAGGTGCCCGCGTAAAATCCGAGCCGAAGCCAGCACCGA
>CAZIDC010000644.1:0-2048 GCA_964537885.1 uncultured Syntrophaceae bacterium
GGCCAACAATCCTAAATCAGTCGCATAATTAGAATACATTCGGGTTGCGTTATACTTCGCCTTTTTCGTTTTCCAATCAAAATATTTTCCTGCGTGGTAGCTAAAATACTCTATAAGCTGAGACATATGAACCGGGTAGCTGTTTTTGGATAGAGTGAAAACAGCTTCTACGATCGACGCAATGCCTAATATCACCGGGGATTCAAACGGATCCCGAACAACGAATGTTTTCAGTAATTCGACTTGAGCCTCACTCAGACGGTCTTGGAAAAGAGGGTCTCTTACGTCGGCAATCATTTCGATATTCCATTTTATTTTCTTCTTTGTGGAAATAAGTCGTATCATTAAATCATAAATCTCGTTATCAACAAAATCTTGTCGCTTTAATTGCTCCTCGGTAAACTTCAACATGATTGACCTCTAGCCGAGAGCGTCGTCCCCCCATTTCTTAAAAGGGGGGCAAGAATGCCCTCATTTTTTTGCTAATCTTTCCTTTGCCAAGATAATACAAAGGAGGGCCAAAGAAGTCAATGAGCAAAAAAAGCTTGCCCACCCCCAGTTTTTTAGGGCCCCCTACCTTGGGGGAGATAGAGTTGGGTTCGAGACAGAAGCGGGCGTTGTGCAGAGGCCTTCCAAATTACTTTCAGCAATAAAGCGATGGCCCGTTCCACCCATGCAGGATGAGAAAGGATCAACATCGCTATGCTTAAAGCGCTCAGGGTTCGCCGGGTACCGTGGCGGGCAGTATGGCGTGGGATTTCAAATCCTTTCCTGGCTTGCTGCCCCAAAGAACTCTCACCGAGTAAAACACATAGGATGTAGGCGAGACAGAAGGCCAGCAGTAACCTTCCCATTCGAGGAGCAATGTCGATCTGCAGATTCAGTCCTCGCAGACCCAAGTGGGTTTTGAAGTCACGAAAACTCTGCTCAATCTGCATCCTCTCCCGGTAAAGGTCGACCACTAACTGCGTCTCTAAGAGGTTTCGGTAAGCCACGGGAACGAGTAAATACCAAGGTTCCTGATAGGTCGGATCATAATAAACAATGACGTCCACCGGGACTTTGCGGTCGGCATGATACAAGACATTCTGATAACGCAGAGCCTTCCCTGGCGGCGCATGGAGTTGTCCCAATTTCATTCGCCGCCCCTGGTATGTAATAATGGTCTCCTTGCGTCCCCGGACGATATAAGGTCGTTGTTCCTGTTCACTCTGTTGGAGCAAAAGCGAACGGGCGTAGGCGCGATCAGCAATCCAGACGGCAATCACCCCGAGGGGAAGAGAGATTTCTGTATCGAGCAGAAAGATGTGTTCCAGTTGATTCTGACTTTTGAGAGCCGGCTCCGTGAGCGGATAAGCGAAGGTATAACAACCGAGAGGAAGAGCCCGTCCCGCATAGGGAACCGCCGCGAGAAGGGCCTGGGCAGAGCCACTCTTGGTTTGGTCCAGAATCACGGGGCAGAACCGTTTCCCAGGAGGAAGCAGAATCGCCGCCAGACTGCCTGTCACCGTCCGGAAGTCCAAACGGGAATTCTTGAGAAAACGGTGAAGCCGTTTTTCACGAGCGTGCGCGCTCCCTTCGGTAGGGAGGACTCGGGCCAACGCCGCTAAGGATAAACGCCCCTGGCCGCTTCGTACCGCGGATAAGACCAGGATGAACGCAAAGGTCGAGGCCACTAAATTCTTACGGATCGGCTTCGTCAACCCTGAAAACCGGGCCTCCATCAACTGAGAAAGGGCCTCGAGCAGTTCTTCATTCATCTCCTCTTCCGTTGAGCCTTGATCGCGTTTACATAGCGACGGCCTGCTTCAACCAACAGTTCTTGAAGCTTCTTGCGATTTTGGACCGCAACCTCTACCTTTTGGACCAAGTCATCAGGAACATACAGAGAAGTCTGCCGACCTTGCGAGCGCGTGTGTAGAGCATAAGCGGGATGCCCTTCTCCGCTTCGGCATACCGGACAGTTGGGTCGAATACAGCGATTCTTGCGCAGACTCAACGATCCGCCCGCCAGAGGCCAGAGTTTCTCCACCTCCTTCAGGAACCAC
>CAZIDC010000645.1:0-2048 GCA_964537885.1 uncultured Syntrophaceae bacterium
CTTCCCTTCCCCCGGAAGGCGATCGGCGAATAGTCTCCGCTTTTCAGGGCCTCAATAAGCCCCTTTTCGTCCTGAATGACCCGGGAAAACCGGGTAGCATAGATTCCCACGGCGGAAGCCTCGTGTCCATCGCTCCCCCCCGTGGCGGGCAGATGGAGACCTGCGGCAACCCTTGCCGCAAAGTCATTCTCCTTTTTCGTGACTTTGCTGTTCATGACTTCCACGGCATCCACCAACTTGAAAAGGGGCCTCTCCATCGCCTTTTCCGGCGTTAATCCGAGCTTCCCCACTCCAAAGGTCAAAAATCCCCTGAAGGGATGGGCGACAATCATGAATCCGCGGGCCTGTAAGACCGCCTCCCGCAACTCTTCCAGCTTCACAATCCCCCGGATCTCTTTTTCGAGACCGAATACGATCATATCTCCCTGGTCCGTCGTAATTTCGTTTCCCCTCAGAACAAGGAAATTGTATTTTTGGCTGAGTTCCGCCGCCTCCTTCGGATCCCAGACGTGGTTATGGTCCGTCAGGCATATGGCATCGAGGCCTATTTTTTGGGCTTCGGCGATGAGTTCATCAACCGCAACTGAACTGCAGGAGGAGGCCGGAAACGAGTGGACATGAAGATCGATGACCATTCCCCCGAACTCCTTCCCCTTGCCGGCTGCCGGGAGACAGCCCTCTTTCTGTCCGGAGCGAGGCTGCTCCGAAACGAGGTGGCTTTCCGGCTGGCTCGCGGGTTTTCCCGCATCTCTACTAAGGAACTCGTCAAAAGCAGGGTCAGGGTTTTTGTCCTTTTCGGTTTCCCATCTGATCACCATGGCCGCCTCCCGGGCGGCATGACAACATTCAAGGAGAATATTGGCAAAGTGCGGGCAGGCCTTCCGGCCGACCGTTTTATGGACCCTCCGCGAAAAGCCTTCATCCATGCGCAATCCCACGGCTTCCTGCAGGAAGGGAATGGCTCTGGGGCATTCCGAATTTTCCGTCCTTCCCCATTTCCCTCCAATGGATAGAATTTCCAGGTCAGACAGGCTCAAGGCCACATCGACCTCTAACCCATAGATATCATCCTCAAGAATGCCATGGGCGATCAGGGTATCCTTGTCTTTTCGGTAAATGCTGACCAGTTTATTCCTTGCGAATTTCAGCATGCTTTTTCATGCCTCCCAATCGATGGCCGATGAAATTCCATCCCCGCTCTGCGGCGGGTCTTTTGCCTCCCCGTCGATGAAGCATGTCCGGGGTAACCCCTGCCAGCGGGCCTCGCAATCTTCCCCCGCACTTATGGAATTCATCAAAATCGGTTCCTTCATTCCCAGGGCCGTTCAATCCCTTCCACAAGGGGACTGCCGGGTGCCAGAGCGGCACAGCTGTTGTACAATCTGGGATTGGATCTCACCCTGTTTTCAAAGTACTCTTTCTCCAGCCATTTATCTTTGGGGGCGGAAAGCATTACCTCCTTGGTGAAGGCGAGGATGACGCCGCTGCAGCATTCCTCCACCATAAAGGTCAATTGCTTATGAATCGCGGATTTCCCCATGACTCCCCCAAGGATCTTCCTGAGCCCGGGTCCAATCCGAATCCCGACAACCTTCCGGAGGGATTCGACCACGTCCATTTTCTCTCCTCCAGCGGAGCGCATCATTTTCCCGCCGGCGCCGGTAATTTCCAGGTCAGGAAGTTTCACCAGAATCTCCACCAAGGCCTCCGTGAGCGGATCCTGAAGATAACAGGAAGACCTCATGGTCCGCTCATCCATCTGTTCGACAGCGGTACATCTGTTTCGAGAAAAACACAAGATATTAGCCATGATCCCGCCTCTGGAATCCTGTTCGCAAAAGGATGTTCATTATCATCGCCCTCGTCCCTTGGCCTTCCACTTTTCTATTTTTAGTCCAAGAGGTCCCTGCCGTCAATGACTTTTAATAGATGATGAACTCGTAAAAAGTCTCATGGGTCGTCACCCCGGCGAAAGCCGTCCGCCTCAGGCGGACAGAACATCTTGAAATAACTGGATTCCGGCTTTCGCCAGGAATGACGAATTCTAT
>CAZIDC010000646.1:0-2034 GCA_964537885.1 uncultured Syntrophaceae bacterium
TAAACACCATCCCCCCATGTTCTGATGAGTTTCACATAACCGGCATCAGTAAAGACCAGGGCCAGAATTCCCGAAAGGAAGGTTAGGAGAATGGCAAACAGGTAAGCGTCCGGGAGGTAATGTCGCATGATAAACGTGAAAAAAGAAGCAAGTCTTCTCAGCATGGCAATATCCTCCTTTATTCCGATGAATTTGAACTCAATAAGCCCCCCTTGAATCCAACCTGGAGGCCCTCTGGTCCCGCCATGAAGGCCGATTGGGTCAAGGTGGTTTACGCCTTTGCTTATATCACCTCTTAAAGATAATTTCAAATCATCTTTTCTCTGTGGTCATCCCCAATTTTCTTCAACGATTTAAGGAGAGGGAGTCTATCAGGCTGCTTCCGGCCCAGGTGGAAAGGGCTGACATTGGTAAGGATTCAGGTCAGAAAAGTAGGGGCGGTTCACGAACCGCCCCTACGGGAATGGTGAGGGTGGGGGAAAATGTCAACGGTCCCTATTTCTGCAGCTCGGGGAGCATCTTTTCGTAAAAATCCAGGCACTCCGGATTCTTTAAAGCATCCCGGTTCAGGACCGGCCGGCCATTGACGATATTGGTGACCGCGCTCTCTACCTTTTTCATGTTCAACGTGTAGGGAATATCCGGCACTTCCATGATCAATCCTGGAATATGCCGGGGAGAAGCCTGTTCCCGGAGGGCTTTTCTTATTTTATCTTTTAACTGATCGGTCAGCTGCTTTCCCGGACGCAGTTGCACAAAAAGGACGACCCGCTGGTCTCCTTTCCAATTCTGACCCACCACCAGACTGTCGGCCACTTCTTCCATTCGATCCATAACATTGTAAATCTCGGCGGTCCCGATGCGGACCCCGGAGGGTTTTAGCACGCTATCCGACCGGCCGTAAAAGGTGAGGCCCTTCGTATCGCTGTGAAAGACAATATAGTCCCCGTGGCGCCAGACGTTGGGGTAAACCTCAAAGTAAGCACTCTTGTACTTTTCCCCGTTGGGATCGTTCCAGAAGTAAAGGGGCATGGAGGGGGACGGAGCCTCACAAACCAGTTCCCCCTGCTGATCGTAGACGGTCTGTCCCTTTTCGTTATAGGCTTTCACCTTCATGGCCAGGGTCGGACCTTGCAGCTCCCCGGCGTAAACCGGGCTGATGATGGACCCGCCGGCAAAAGATCCATTAATGTCCGTGCCCCCGGAGATGGAACCAAAATGGAGGTCCTTTTTGATCTCCTGATACGCGTATTCAAACCCTTCGGCAGAAAGGGGGGAACCAGTCTGGGAGATCCCCCGGAGGGAGGACAGGTCGTAATCCCTTCCGGGTTTCAGGCCCTGGCTCTTAATATAGTTGATGTAGCTTGCACTGGTCCCGAAGATGCTGATCTTCTCATCCTGGATCAACTTCCATATCGCTCCGTCATCGGGATAACTGGGATTGCCGTCATACAAGATCACTGTCGCTCCCACTCCCAGAGAGCTGATCAACCAGTTCCACATCATCCAACTGCAGGTGGTGATGTACATGATCCGGTCTTCCCGCTTCAAATCGGTGTGGAGGACGAGCTCTTTCAAGTGTTCGAGCAAGACGCCCGCCGCCCCCTGGACCATACACTTTGGTTTGCCCGTGGTTCCGGAGGAGAACATGATATATACGGGATGGTCGGCGGGCAACGGTTCGAATTCCAGAGAAGGCTGTTCTTCCTCAGACAAGAAATCCTGCCACCAGACCGCATTGGCGATGTGGCTCAAATCGGGTTTCTCGTCCGTATAAGATGCCACCACGACCTTCTTGAGGGAAGGAATCCCTTTGGCCACTTCGGCGGCATTCCCTAAGGAGCCAAAGACCTTTCCCTTGTAATAATATCCGTTCACGGTGAACAAAACCTTGGGTTCGATCTGTCCCAGGCGATCTAAGGCCGCCTGAGATCCAATATCCGTGGCGCAGGAGGACCAGGTCGCCCCCACACTGGTGGCGGCCAGCATGGCGATGGCCGTTTCCATCAGGTTGGGCATATACGCGGCCACGCG
>CAZIDC010000647.1:0-2032 GCA_964537885.1 uncultured Syntrophaceae bacterium
AACTATTGACTATTGCATAAAAAATGTAAAGAAGATTGATATCCCACAGACCCCCTCACCTTTATCCTCTTCCGCCTCAGGCGGAGAGAGGGGAGGGTGAGGCGGACTGCTTTTGCCGGAGCAATGGTTCGAGATTATCCGAGATTATCATTATTTGCATCATGGGAAAAGAGGAAAAAATCGGAATTTCTTTGAGTCCAAAAAAAAGCTTGACAATATTCTAAGCAATGTGCTCTATAATAACACAAGTTGCTGCTAATAAATGCCGTCCAACGACGTGCGGCATATTTTTTGACAAAGGCGTCCAGAAGTAAGAAGGGCGCCTTTTCTTTTTTGGGGGAATAGGCGCTCGGTGATGAAAATTTTATTGCAAAGGAGATTATAAAGATGTCTTACAGCAAAGTAAACGCCAGTCCGGCCACGATGAGCAGAAACCGGGTTGCCCCCGCACCGGGGTCAGGAATTTGCGTGACCTGTTTGGATGGCTGCCCGGGCCCCTGCGAAGTGGGCCGGTCAGCCCTGCGGGGGAGGGAGATTCTTTACCCTCAACCGTATTCGAGGATCACCGCGGGTTCCGAAAAGGATTATCCCGTTGATTTTTCGCACTTCAACATCCAGGGGACCTGTGTCGGAGCCATCGGGGTTCCCGCCGACTCGGACAAGGCAACTTTCCCCGCCGTGGATATTTCTACCAGCGTGGGAGCGAAGGAAAAAATTCCCATGAAGGTGCCTTATTTTACGGGGGCTCTGGGATCCACCGACATTGCCCGTATCCATTGGGAACCGATGGCCATTGCCGCGGCGATTGCCGGGACTTTGGTTGTCGTGGGCGAGAATGTCTGCGGCATGGACCCGAAAGCCGAGATTAAGAACGGCCGGGTAGTCAAATCCCCGGAGATGGAGCGCCGGGTGAAAACCTTCCAACGCTGGTATGATGGATCCGGCGGGATTGTCGTCCAGTATAACGTTGAAGATGGGCGACTGGGGGTTCCGGAGTATGCCGTAGAGAAATTGGGGGTCAAGATCATCGAGCCAAAGTGGGGGCAGGGCGCCAAGGATATTGGGGGAGAAGTGAAACTTTCCTCCCTGGAAAGAGCTCTGCAGCTAAAAAGCCGGGGATACATCGTCCTTCCCGACCCGGAAGACCCGGTAATTCAAGAGGCCTTCAAACAAGGAGATTTTAAAGAATTTGAGCGCCATTCGCGGCTGGGGATGGTGGATGAAGATGGATTTCATAAAGAGGTGGAAAGACTGAAAAAGATCGGGACCAAACATATTTCCCTTAAAACGGGTGCTTACCGGCCAGTTGACTTAGCCCGGGCGGTCAAATATGCCTCGGATGCCAAGATTGACCTTCTAACCGTGGATGGCGCCGGAGGGGGAACCGGGATGAGCCCGTGGAGAATGATGAATGAATGGGGGGTTCCCACCGTTTACTTAGAAAGCCTCCTGTATCAATACCTGAAAGCCCTGGACCAGAAGGGAGCTTTCATCCCCAGTTGCGCCATTGCCGGCGGGCTTGCTCTCGAGGATCATATTTTCAAGGGCTTTGCCCTGGCTGCTCCTTACATCAAGGCCGTCTGCCTCGGCCGGGCTTCCATGACCGCGGCCATGGTCGGGAATACCATCGGGGAGATGATCAAAAAAGGGAAAGTTCCCCCCGATGTTGAGAAATTCGGTAACGACGTTGAGCACGTTTTCATCCTGGCCGCCAAACTGAAGGATAAGTACGGGAAAGATTTCCAGAACATCCCGACAGGGGCCATCGGCATGATCACCTATTTCGACCGGCTGAATGCCGGTCTGCAGCAGTTCATGGCCGGGGCGCGGAAATTTGGCCTGAAGTATATCAGCCGCGATGATCTGTTTTCCCTGACCCGCGAGGCCGAAGATGTTTCGGGAATCCCCTTCGTAATGGACGTGGACAAAAAAGAGGCAGCCAAGATACTGAAAGGGTAATCAACACCAGACTGCAGAATTCAGTTTGGTTTTTTGGGGGGGAAAGGGAAATCCTTTCCCCCTTTTTTTTGCC
>CAZIDC010000648.1:0-2031 GCA_964537885.1 uncultured Syntrophaceae bacterium
CAAGTTTTATAAAAAAAGAAACGGAGGGGTCATGAGGGTTTTGGTCACCGGGGGTACGGGATTTATCGGTTCGCAAGTCGTCCGGATTCTTCTTAACAAAGGGGTGAAGAAGCCGGTTCTTTTCGATCTGAATCCATCCCTGAAACTATTGGGCGATGTGGCCGACCGGGTGGAGATCGTCCAGGGAGACCTGGGAAATTTTAGCCAGGTGTTGAATGGGGTAAAGACTTTCCGGCCGCAGGTGATCTATCACTTAGGGGGTATGCTTTCCGTGCCATCCGATGCCAACCCGGCAGCTTCCTTGCGGGCCAATGCCCTTGGCACCTTCCACGTGCTTGAAGCTGCGAGATTATTTGCCGGGCCGCAGGTGCTCTTTTCCAGCACGATTGGAACTTACGGCCTGGACATCCAGGATGAGGTGGTGAATGATTTTACTCTCCAGCGTCCCCAGCTCTTTTACGGAGTTACCAAGGTCTTCTCGGAACTGATGGGGCTGTTTTATAAAAGAAAGTACGGCCTGGATTTTCGGGGGGTTCGTTATCCCTCCATCGTTGGGCCGGGGGTCAAGACCCCGGGTGTGGTCCAGTATACCTCCTGGGTGATTGAGGAGTGTGCCAAGGGAAATCCCTATACGATCTATGTCCAACCGGAAACCCGCTGCCCGGTCATGTATTTCAAGGACGCCGCCAAGGCAATCGTGCAATTGGGAGAGACTCCTCTCGAGAGAATAAAAATGGTCAATTATGTTGTTGCCGGTCCATCGCCCACCGCCAGCGCGCGGGAACTGGCCGAGATGGTGCAAGCCAGAATTCCCGGGGCGAAGATCACTTTCCAACCCGATCGGGAACTTCAAAAGGTTCTCAATAAGCTCTTGCTTCCCCTCGATGACCGCATGGCGAGGAAGGAATGGAGATGGAAACCCGATTATAATCAAGAACAGATCGTGGATGATTTTCTTAAAGAGATGAAAACATATCCCCAGCGATATTTGTGAATATCAAGACGAAAGCCTGATGATCGCGCAAGATCTGCAGCCGCATTCAAAACTAAGCGACGTTGTCCGTGCCGCAAGAGTTGGCGTAGTTCACAGGTCAACCTCTTTTTTCTTTCTCCCATAGTGCTTTTAAATCTCTGGCTCCATGAACAAAAGCCAGGATTACAACACGGGATTGTTCTATGTTGTAAATGAGACGGTATTCTCTGATGAGAAGTTCTCTAATATCAGGATTGCCAGGCTCTGGAACAATGCGTCCTCTTTCGGAAAAAACATTGAGTGAACGGCTTATATCCAGAACCTGTTGGGTAAATGCTGCGGCGTAAAAAGAAGAATTCCTTGCTATATATTCTGCAAGGGCATCAAGGTCATCAGTGGCTTCATAAGACCAGATTACTTTCCGAGCCATTTGGCCATCCGCTTCTCAACCTCTTCCTGAGTATAAATCCTCCCCTCTTCCACATCCTTCAGCCCGCGTTCAATTTTTTGGAGAACATAAAGGTGATACTGGACATCCTCCAGTGAACAATCGTCTGGTAACCGGGTAAGAAGACTACTAACTTCCTCTTTTACCTTCTGCATATCATTTCCCCCTCGTCTTACGAATTATGAAGACATTATACCACTTTTTGACCGTGAATTAAGCCATATGGCGCCCGGGCAAATATACCTGTTTCAAAATAGCTTTTCTAATAAATGCTTACGCTGTGTTATATTGAGGTTGCCGTCATGTCTTTTCGTATGCTGTTATAAAAGCGTCTCTTGAAATGCCAGCTTGAGTGCAGATCGTTCTTAAGGTAGAAGCCTTTATCTTGGGATGATTAGGCATGGTCAAAGGGGTTTTAGTGCCGTCTGGATTTTCTCGTTCCATAGCGATATGTTCCCTCTCACGAACCATGCGAAAACCCAATATCCCAAAAGCTTTTACAACGTTTCGTTTCGGGGCATCAACTGGAAATTTTGGCATCCGCCTATACTCCTGCTTCAGCTACAAATGCTTCAAGGATCGGGGGGTCGACTTCAAGCACTTCTTCCCC
>CAZIDC010000649.1:0-2031 GCA_964537885.1 uncultured Syntrophaceae bacterium
AAAAAATGAGGAGGTGATGTCGAGCCAAGAAGGCTCCCAAAAGAGGCAGTTGGATCGTTGGAAAGGTTTGAGTCTCTTCCGGTCGTTATTTTGAATGGAGGAAGGGAGAGTAGGCAATGGTTTCCATGATTTAACGCAAAGGAGGGAGAACGATGAATTCTTTGGTTGCTTTGATTTTAAGCATTGTTTGGATTTTCATTATTTACCGGTTTTACGCCCGTTATGTCGACCGTAAAATAGTCCAGTCCGACCCCAAAAAAACGACTCCTGCCGTCATGTACATGGATGGCGTGGAGTTCATGCCCTCCCCCAGAAATGTTCTTTTCGGATTCCAATACAAATCAATTTGTGGCATGGGGCCGATTATCGGGGCCACTTTGGCCGTTAACTGGGGATGGCTGCCGGCCATGCTTTACCTTTTCTTGGGTGTGGCTTTTCTAGGCTGGATCCATGACTACAGCGCGACTATGGTCGGCGTCCGCAAAGAGGGAATGAGCTTTGGAGGAATGAGTTATACCCTGATATCGCCCAGAGCCCGCACCTTGGTGAGCATTTTCATCTACTTCAACCTCATGTTTGGATTTGGAGCCTTTGCGATCATCCTTGCCGGTAATCTGTCGGTTCCATCTGCCCCGTTGGGAATAATCGTGTGGGTTCTTATGGGGTTGCTCGCCGGCCAGATGATCTATAAATGGAAGCAGAGCATTATTACCACCACCCTAACAACAGTTATTATCTGCTTCATTACCTTCTTCTTCATCAGCAACCTTGGTCCAGTGCAGGATTTTTTTAAGGCGCTCGGCGGTGGCGACAAACCACCCGTTTTATTCGGAACCATTACCCAATCCAAGTTTATCTGGACTTTGGTTGTTTTGCTATTCTGTTATTTCGGAGCTACCCTTCCCATTTGGCGGTGGGCTCAACCTATCAACTATCTGGGATTTTGGGTGGTTTTCCTCGGGATGATCGGTATCGGCTTGGGCGTTCTTATTTGGCATCCCTCTTTTGGAGACTTTCCGGCCTATAAGGGATGGTGGTGGGGTAATAATCCCCTCTGGCCAATTCTTTTCGTCACTATGATGTGTGGGGCATGCTCGGGCTGGCATTCCTTGGTGGGCAGCTCGGGGACAGCTCGGATGCTGGAAAAAGAAACCGATACTTTGCCTGTAGCTGGAGGCGCCATGCTCTTAGAGATGATCATGGGCATGTTGGCCTTAATCATTGCCGTGGCGGCCTTCGGAGGCTTTGGCGGTTATGAGGCGGCCTTGAAGAAAGGTGCAGGAGCGGTCTTTGCGGGGGGGGCGGCAAAATTCTTCGAGGTTATTGGAATACCCGCGAGCGTAGCGGGGGTTTACTCCAATATTCTTTTTGCGATTATCGGCCTGACCCTCATCCACTTGGGTGTCCGCTTCATGCGTCTCTATGGGTCAGACGTACTGGGGGAAGTCTGGCCCGTTTTTAAAAATGTTCGTTTCTCTACGGTTTTCACCCTAATTATTTTTGGCGTCCTTTCCATGACCGGAGCGTTGGACTACGTCTGGTTTTTGGGTGGAGCCTTTAACCAGACCCTGGCCTCTATCGCCCTGCTCATCGCCACTTGCTGGCTTGCCTCTGAGAGGAAAAATTACAGGCTAACTTTCTATCCGGCGATTTTCCTCTTTATCACTACCCTTTCCGCGGCTGTCTGGATAGCCTACGCGTCGATCAAACATTTCTTCGTTACCCCAAAAATTCCCACTGACCTGGCCATCGGCGACTGGATGGTTGGGTTGCTTGCCTTCTTTCTGGTTGTATTGGCTATCTTTTTGATCAAAGATGCCTTCGTCGCCATCCGGAAGTTCACCTCCGAGAAGGCGCCCGGGAAACCCGTCCAGGTGCCCGGCAGCAGCGGAAGCGCAAAGTAAGTAAACGGTCTTCAGACGGGGGAGCCGCCCGAGGTTCTCCCGTCTTTATTCTGGATTCTGACTCCTGTCTCCTGAGGCTCTTGCAAAAGTCCGTAATTTACCCTTCGACAGGCTCAGGGTGAACGGG
>CAZIDC010000650.1:0-2029 GCA_964537885.1 uncultured Syntrophaceae bacterium
TCTGCGGTTATCTGCGCCAATCTGCGTCCGAAATAATTATATGTTCCAAAAATTAGACGGAGTGGAAAAGCGCTACGAAGAGCTGGAGGGCCTTCTCACCAGCCCGAAAATTTTGGGAAACCCCAAGGAGATGCAAAAGCTCGCCCGGGAACGGGCCGAGTTTTCTAAACTTGTGGAAACCTATCGAACTTACAAGAAGATCCTGGAAGAGATCAAAGAAAGCCATCAATTGCTTGCGGAATCCGATGAAGAGATACGGGAGCTGGCCAAAAGCGAACTGCAGTCGCTAAAGGAACGTCTCGCCGCGCTGGAAGAAGAAATCAAAGTCCTCCTCTTACCCAAGGACCCAAGAGATGAAAAGAACATTTTTCTCGAAATCCGGGCCGGGACCGGAGGGGAGGAAGCCGCCCTCTTTGCCGCGGCCCTCTTCCGGATGTATGCCAAATACGCCGAGATGAACCGCTGGCGGGTGGAAATCATGAGCGAGAGTCCAACCGGCCTGGGAGGTTTTAAGGAGATCATTGCCCTCGTCGAAGGGAAGGGAGTTTACAGCCGGCTGAAATACGAGAGCGGCGTCCACCGCGTCCAGCGTGTTCCGGTGACCGAATCATCGGGAAGGATCCATACGTCGGCTGTTACGGTGGCGGTCCTGCCCGAAGCCGATGAGGTGGAGCTGGAGATCAACCCGAATGATTTACGCATCGATGTTTACCGCTCTTCAGGCCCCGGGGGGCAGAGCGTCAACACCACGGACTCGGCCGTTCGAGTCACCCACATCCCCACCGGCTTAGTGGTGACCTGCCAGGATGAGAAATCGCAGCATAAAAACAAAGCCAAGGCCCTGAAGGTGCTGCGGGCGCGCCTGCTCGCCCAGTTGATAGAGGAGCAGCACAACGAGATTTCGGAAAACCGTAAAAACCAAGTGGGCAGCGGGGACCGAAGCGAACGCGTGCGCACGTATAACTTCCCCCAGAATCGCGTCACCGACCACCGCGTGGGCGTCACCTTGCATCGCCTCGATAGCTTTCTCGAAGGAGAGGTAGATGAACTAATCGTTGCCTTGACGGCCCACTACCAGACGGAGGCCCTGAAATCCGGCTTACAAGAAAAGTAATCCATTAAGGAAGGGCCATTGCCCCAGGATACCTGGACAATCCTCAAATTGATCCGCTGGACCGCTGAAAGATTTAAGAAGGAAGGACTGGACACTCCCCGCCTGGATGCCGAAGTCCTTCTGGCCGAAATCCTCGGGGCAGAGCGGGTGGACCTTTACATCCATTTTGATCAGCCGCTCCAGCCTGGAGAGCTGGCCCGATTCAAGAAACTGATCCAGAGACGGCTCAAGCGAGAACCCGTAGCCTATATCATTGGCAGGCGAGAATTCTGGTCTCTCCCTTTCAAGGTAACCCCGGATGTTCTCATTCCCCGCCCGGAGACGGAGTTCCTGGTTGCCGAAGCACTGAACGTATTGTCGCCGCAAGGGAAAGCAGGGGGACAGGTACGGATTCTGGAGATCGGTACGGGAAGCGGAGCGATCAGCGTCGCTCTGGCCAAAGAACTTGCCGGCGCTTCTTTAATCGCCACCGACCTTTCGCGGAAAACCCTGGCCATTGCTGCCGATAATGCCCGGCAAAA
The DNA here is from genome assembly GCA_964537885.1 of uncultured Syntrophaceae bacterium. GTDB lineage: Bacteria > Desulfobacterota > SM23-61 > SM23-61 > SM23-61 > CAZIDC01. The sequence continues at coordinate 1,636 of CAZIDC010000650.1, forward strand.
TGGCGTCACGGGACAGATTCGATTCTTGCCGGGAGATCTCTTCGATGCCGCTGAAAAAGAGGAGAAGTTTGATTTAATCCTTACCAACCCGCCGTATATACCGGCGGATCAATGGCCTTCTTTGATGCCCGAGGTTCGCGACTTTGAACCACGAGTCGCCCTGGATGGGGGAGCAGATGGCCTCTCCTTCTTCCGCCGGGCCTTGCCGAAGGTCGCCGGATTCCTCAACCCCGGAGGCTGGTTCCTGTCAGAGATCGGCGCCGGCCAGGATCAAAAAGTCAGGCAGATTGCCCAAGAAAACCCGGACCTCGAGTCAATCGCTTTTATCAAAGATCTGGCCGGGATCAAACGCGTCTTTAAAGCCAGAAAACGGGATCTCAGAGGCAATCATTCA
>CAZIDC010000651.1:0-2027 GCA_964537885.1 uncultured Syntrophaceae bacterium
TTCAGAGATCCAGCGGATCGTCATGGCCCGCAAGGCCCTGACGGCTTTTAAATAAAAAATTTAGCCACAGAGAGTACAGAGCTCACAGAGGAGTTTCTGTATTTTTGATTGTTAATGCATAAAACTATATTATTCTCTTTGTTCTCTGTGGCAAAAAGGTTTTTATGAATGTCATCGTCTGTCTGAAACCCGCGCCGGATCCTAAGCGCTGGGACAGCATTCAACTGGATCCGGTAACCAAGGCCCTGCAAAGGGAAGGAATCCAGAGCGTCCTTGGGCCCCTGGATAAGCGCGCGTTGGAAGAGGGCCTGCGCCTTAAGGAAGCTCACGGGGGCAAAGTTGCCGTCATGGCCATGGCTCCCCCTTCCGCCAGAGAAAACCTGGTAGAAGCATTGGCCATGGGTGCCGACGAAGGGTATTTGCTGAGCGACCGCGCCTTTGCCGGTTCGGATACCTGGGCCACATCCCTTGTCCTCTCCAAAGGCATCCGCAAGATCGCGAGCTTTGACATGATTCTTTGCGGAAGCTACAGCCTTGATGGATCCACCGGGCACGTGGGCGCCCAGGTCGCCGAATTTTTGGGGATCTTCAATGTAAGCCAGGTGGCTGCAATTGAAAAAATTGAAAGCGGAAAGCTGCGCACAAAGAGTATGGCGGAATCGGGATACCGAGTTTTGGAAACTCCGCTGCCGGCGCTTATTACGGTGGCCCGGGAGATCAATACCCCGAGGTTTACATCCCTCTTTGGCGTGATCGAAGCGGAAAGTAAGCCTTTGATTACGTGGTCGGCGGATGACTTGGGCATTGCGCCGGAAGAAGTTGGATTCCGGGGCTCCCCCACGCAGACCGGGGGCGTCTTCATGCCGGAGATGAGGCGGAAAGCGGAAATGCTCAGGGGAGAACCCGAAGAGATGGTACAAGAAATCATCACGAAAATTCGGCAAGCCCTGGGATAAGAAGGCGCAAGGTGCAAGGGAAAAGGTGAGAGGAAAGAGGTGAGAGGTAAGACGAAAAAGGAAAGATGAGTATCAATGATTGGAAAGGGATCTGGATTTTTGCCGAGCAGGAGGAGGGTTGCCTGTCAGAGGTTGCCCTGGAGCTTCTCAGCGCCGCCAGACTCCTGGCGAAAAAAAGACCTGCCGAAATAAGCGCAGTTCTTCTCGGCCATCGTGTTCCAATTTTAGCAAATCAACTCTTAGCCCATGGGGCTGACCGGGTATTTCTGGCTGATCATCCCTCTTTGGAAAGATATTTGACTCTTCCTTATACGCGGGTGGTCAGCGATCTCATTTGGCAAAAGCAGCCGGAAATTTTTCTCCTGCCGGCGACATCCCTCGGAGCGGACCTTGCGCCGAGGGTAGCCGCCCGGGTGAAAACAGGCCTTTCGGCCCACTGCACGAATCTGGATATCAATGAGCAGGGAGAACTGATGCAGGTCGTTCCGGCGTTTGGGGGCAAAGTGATGGCGACGATCCTTTGCCAGGAGCATCGGCCCCAGATGGCCACGGTCCGGCCGGGAGTTTTCCGGAAAGGGGAACCTCGCGATAAAAAAGGAACGGTTGAGAGCGTTCCCGTTGAAATCAACCCCGACGATTTAAACCAGAGGGTCATCGAAGTTCATTGGGAGAAAAAAACTTGCCAGACCATCGAAGAAGCAGAAGTTGTCGTAGCCGGCGGGGCAGGGGTGGGAAGCCGGGAAGACTGGAAGTGGGTGGAGGGCCTGGCGGGGGTCCTGCATGGAGCGGTGGGCGGAACAAGGCCGCCTCTCGATGAAGGATGGATTGCGGAAGGGCAGATGATCGGCCAGAGCGGCAAGACCATCCGCCCCAAACTTTATATCGGCATGGGCATATCCGGAGTGATCCAGCACACCGTGGGAATCCAGGATGCCAAAGTGATCATGGCCATCAACAACGATCCCAACGCCGCTATTTTTCAAACCGCCGACCTGGGAGTTATCAGCGATTTTCGCAAAATCGTCCCCCTCCTGATAGAAGAATTAAAGAAACTTTCGAGAGATAAGACCG
>CAZIDC010000652.1:0-2020 GCA_964537885.1 uncultured Syntrophaceae bacterium
ACGTTGTGTCCTGCATTGCCTTATAATCCCAGTCACCATCATCCCTCTTTTTCCAATCAAACTATTGAGCATACCAGGTGAGAAGTTTTCGCATGACGGCGGAGATACCCTGCTGGCCGCTTTTAAAGAAGAGATGGACGTGACTGTCCATAAATATTTAGGCGTAGACGGAATATTTCCCGTCGATGACATTTTTAGCCGAGCCGCTCAAGGAACAGGGTTTTATCCTGGTCTTCTTTGAAGATGGCTGATTTATTGATCCCGCGCACCATGATGTGGTGCAGGGCGCCGGGGATGTCTAAGCGCGCTTAACGTGGCATGGGGCGACTCTATCGGATTTCCTGGAAGTTGTCAAGAGTTTTGCAACCCGGGACACAACGTCCCCTACGCCTTCAAATTTCCTTAGATCTTCGGCTTTTAACCACTCTTCGACAACAGACTTGGCAGTTAAATCGATCCTTAGAATTTTGCCCATGTATCCACTACTCATGCTCTTTCTACCCCCTTGTTTTTTCTCCATCCGCAGGGAGGGGAAGAGGATCAAAAGGCTTTTTCGTAAATGCACCTCAGGTCCTCTTGAGTAACATCCCGCGGATTCGGAACGAACAGCCGGGCCTGCTTCATTCCCCCTTCGACCAATTTAGGCAAATGGTCTCTGGGAATCCCGTACTGGGAAAGTCGATAAGGGATCTGCAGGGCGGCGAGCAAATTCTTCACCGCCTGCACCGATTTATCCGCGGCTTCGTACGGGGAGAGTTCCCCGACAGGTTCCCCCATGGCTTCGGCGATTTTTCCGAATTTCGCAAGGTTCCCGGTCTTATTGAAATCCATGACATGGGGCAGCATGATGGCATTGGCCCGTCCGTGGGGCAGGTGGTATTCGGTATCGATGACATACGCCAGTCCGTGCACAATACCCAGCCGGCTGCTGGCAAAGGCCAGTCCGGCGAGACTCGCCGCCAGCAGCATGTTGTACCTGGCGATCAAATTGCCCCCTTTGGAGTACGCCAAAGGCAGATTATGGGCGATCAGGCCGATCGCTTCGATGGCCAAGATTTCGGCAAAGGGGGTCGTGGTTGCGGAGACGTAGGACTCGATGGCATGAACGAGGGCGTCCATGCCCGTGTTAGCGGTTACCTGAGGCGGCACGGAAAGAGTCAGTATTGGGTCTAAAATGGCGACATCTGAAATTCCAAAACTGCTGGCGATCGACCTTTTGGTGTTGTTTTCATCCGTTACCACAAGGGCTCTTGAGGTTTCACTCCCGGTTCCCGCAGTCGTGGGGATGAGAATTTTGGGAAGTCCCGGTTTCGGAACCAGATCAATGCCTGCGTAGTCCACAATTTTCCCAGGATTCGTGGCCATGATGGCCACCCCCTTGGCGATATCCAGGGAACTTCCGCCTCCAAGCCCGATGACCATGTCATACTTCCCTTCGCGGATCATTTTGACCCCATCATCCACGCAGCGGGCGGGTGGTTCGGGCACGACCCGGTCAAAGACGGCGACTTCGATCTTCGCGGCATGCAGTGCATCTTGCACGGTTTTGGCATATCCGGCGGATACGATCCCGGGGTCCGTGACGATCAGGGCCTTACTTCCGCCCAAGCCTTTCGCCTCGTCCCCCACCCTTTTAACCGTATCCTGGCCGAGAATGATCTTCCCGGGAGAGAAAAAATTACTGACTTTGTGGATTTCATAGAATGCCTGGCTCATAATAGCTCCTTCTCGAAGGCCGGCTTCAAACCTATTAACCATGACCGGAACAAAATTCTTAATTACTCCTCCACGATTATCGAGGCAGCAATCCGGGCTGCTTTTTCGGCCGGAACACGGCATTTCTTCGGCCCACCGTCATTCAGGAATTGTTGCCTGTCTACCGGGTCCATGCTGTTATAATCCCTGCCCATTATGCGCGGCCGGATATCACCGCACATGGTACTTCCGAATTCTTTCTTAAACTCTTCGCAAAACCTCCACGCCATCTGTCTGAATTTAAAGGTTTCTGCTCTTCCCTCTG
>CAZIDC010000653.1:0-2008 GCA_964537885.1 uncultured Syntrophaceae bacterium
CGGCAGCGGAAAGAAGACATCCCGCTGTTGGTCCAGGCCTTCATAGAGCGATATTCCAGGAAATTGGGGAAACAGATCACGTCGATCCCGAAGGAGACGATGAAGGCCCTGCAGGATTACCCGTGGCCCGGGAACGTCCGGGAGCTGGAAAGTGTCCTTGAACGGGCCGTGATCCTGTGCCCCGGGCCGGTTTTGCAGCTGGCGGATAAACTGGAGATTTCATCCCTCCCCCTGTCATCCACAATGAGAACCCTGGAAGAGACGGAGCGAAACCAGATTCTTAAAATACTTTCGGAAACCCGATGGCGCATCGATGGAAAGGACGGGGCCGCAGCGATCCTGGGCCTCCACCCGAGTACCTTGAGAGCGAGGATGCATAAGTTCGGGATAGTCCGGCCGGAGGTCAAGGAGCCGGATTAAGCAGTCTGGCTCCCCCCAAAGGTCCCCTCAATATATGGAGGTTTTACCAAATATTGAGGCCCAACAAATCGTTTCAACCTTCTCTACGCTCCTCTCCTACTATCTAATCCCTCGTTATTAAAAGATAATTCCAAACTCCTGCCTTTCCCCGGTTGTTGGCAGGCCATTTGCAAATACGATTTGCATGATCCATGTCTACCATTACCCCGTAAAAAATGAGTTATTCGGTGTGAACAGGAAGGAGGGAGGATGAAAATGAAAAACATATTTCTTGCCGTGCTGCTTGCAGCGTTTATGCTTTCGGCGTGCATGGTGGTGCCCGGACGTCGAGGCCATGGTGTAGTCGTGGTGCCGCCTCTTCCGTCGATTGTAGTGTTGGAAGAAGAACCATACTACCATCACAGCGGATATTACTATTACTACCAAAACGACCGCTGGTCCTACTCAAACTCAAGGAGCGGACCCTGGGTAGAGCTGCCAAGGGGCCACTACCCAAAAGAGATCAGGTTCAAGAAGAAGGGTGGGGGCGATGAAAGAGGCCGGGATTTGAAGCGCGGGCGCGACAAGCACGATAAGGATTAAAAGGCGCCAGTACAAGTTCGCCCGGAAACGTCGTGGCGTCATAGGAAAACCGGATCTCTACTTCTTAGACGAGATAGGGAAGTTTACCGTGGGACTGAAGGGCTCCGCTGCGACATGACCTGTTAAATAAAGGCCGGCGAGTTGTCAATACGATTCGCGGTCTTGTGCCCCCCTTCACTTTTAAGTTTCCGCATTATTTTCGAGCCTAAGGAGGCAGGAAGATACTGCGTTTGGCCAACGAGGCAATTGTACGTTCCGATTCCGGCGCTTCACTTCTACCGTTGCAGCAAGCTGCGAACCCCCTTATCCGCTCTCTTTTAGCGGAAACAAAAGGGGAAGATGGTTGGGAGATATTTCCCGCCGATTGGCCTGCACTCAGCATCTCCCCGCCTCCTTCTTGCCAATCTTTCTGAATTTACAACTGAATTGGAAAAGTGAAGGGGGATAAGGATTCGCGGTAACCCGACGCAATGACATGAGGCACACACCTAATCAAAAAGGAGAAATCAGATGAACAAGAAATCTTTTTCAGTTTTGAGCATGCTCATCATCGCTGTATTGATGGCTGCCATCTCGGCGGTTTACGCACAGACATCGCCTGGCGATTTCACGAACGAGCCCGACAAGACCATGGCGTCTGCCCACGAATCGTTTCTCAAGGGGGAGATGAACAAGGCGGCCGAGCAGATCAACAAGGCAGCGGCTTATGTGAAGAAAGAGGCGGACAAAGTCGCCAAGGACACCAAAGAGGGCGTGAAGAAGGCCGGTGACGACCTGGACAAGCTCGGGCAAGGCGTGAAGAAGGGCACCGTGAAGTCGAGCGACGAGCTGAAAAAAACGTTTGCCAAGGTGGACTACGAGCTTGCCAAGGCCTGGCATAAGACCGCGGATGAGGCGAAGAAATCGGGCAAGGATCCGAGCAATGCGCTCAAGGAGGCCGGTACCTGGATTGAGGGCGCGGCCAAATGGTCTGTTACCCAACTGAAAGAGGGTACGCAGGCGTCCG
>CAZIDC010000654.1:0-2003 GCA_964537885.1 uncultured Syntrophaceae bacterium
ATTTTTCCGGGTCCACATGAACTTTATAAGCCGCTTTCTCTTCTTTGGCCTTGACCAGGGCGCATTTCCTGCGGCAGATGAGCACCCGGACTCCCCGCTCATCATTGATCAAATCCAAAATCTTTTCCGTTGTTCCTTTGAGGTCGAAGGGATCACAGGTCTCTACGCGAACGCCCATTGCTGAACAGAGCTTCTCAATGTCCACAATGGGGGCAGCAGATCCGGTGGCCGTTTCGCCGGTTCCGGCGTGGGGCTGGAAGCCGGTCATGGCCGTGGCGCTGTTGTCCAGAACGACCATGACAAAATTGGATTTGTTATAAACGCCGTTGATCAGGGCCGGGATGGCGGCGTGGAAAAAAGTGGAATCGCCGCAGACCGAGAGCACGGGCTGGTCAAACCCGAATTTGTGCAGCTGGCCAAAACCCGTGGCCAACCCGGTTCCGGAGCCCATCGCATGCATGGTTTTAAGCTGATAGAATCCTGCCGGGCCCAGACCGAGGGAATAGCAGCCGATGTCCCCGGTCACGAAACCTCCGCGGCCGTCGAGTTTGAGCGCAGCCTTGATCGCCCAGAAAGTGGCCCGGTGCGGGCAGCCGGCGCAGAAGCTTAGGTCGCGGTTAGGGACCAGGGCTTTGGTCATTTCCACGGCTTTTTGCCCGTACCCCGCTTCTCTCGACGAGTAAGGCTTGTCCATCACCTTCGACAGGGCGTTGATGATCAGATCCGGGTTGATCTCGCCGAAGGGGTGAACGTGGCCCGAACTCTTCCCGTAGAAAGTCCAGGAGCCGACCTCCGGAGACCACTCCGCGGCCAGCTCTTTTACGTTGTTTTCCAGGAAGGGGTCCACTTCCTCGACGAAAAGCAGCCGCTTTACATTGGCCATGTGTTTGGCCAAAAGCTTGGAGGGCAGGGGCCAGGTGGTCCCGATCTTGAGAACGCCCACGCGATCTTTTAGGTTCAGGATGTTGACCGCCTCGAGAGAATAGAACCACCCGCTGCCCGAGGTGATCATCAACAACTCGGGTTTTTCTGGCCCGGTGTACCAGTTAAAAGGAGAAGACTCGTACATTTCCTGAACTTTTTTCAGTTTTAGATGCAGGGCCAAATGCCGCAGAGGAGCTGATATTGGGATGAAAATCTTGGAGGTATCGTACCGGGCCGTTTTTTTCTCCCGGGGAAGCTCGCCGAGGATGACGTTTCCCCGGGCATGCGAGATCCGGGAAACGCTGCGGACGATTACCAGGCTGTTGATCGATTCGGAGAGGTCGAAGGCCCATTTGGTCATATCCTTCGCTTCCTGAAAGGTGGCCGGCTCTAACAGGGGCAGATCCCCTACTTTGGAGATGAAACGGGAATCTTCCTCATTCGTGGAAGAAAGAGCGGCCGGGTCATCGGCGGCCACTAAAACCAGACCGCCGGTGCCCACCCCGGAAAGGTTTAAATTCAGGATAAAATCCGAGGCCACGTTTACCCCGTTTTGCTTCATGGCGCTGATAGCCCGCAGGCCGGAAAAAGAAGCGGAAGCTGCGGCTTCAATGGCCACTTTTTCATTCACCGACCATTCCACGTAGATGCCCATGTCCTCAGCCACCTGGGATAGGGTGCCGATGATCTCCGAAGAAGGATTCCCCGGATAGGCCGCGGCGAACAGAACCCCCGCTTCCAGGGCCCCCCGGGCGATGGCTTCATTTCCCATCAGAAGCTCGTTGGACCCCGGGGCATTTTTATTGATTACGGACATCTTTTCCTCCCTAAAAAATATTCACCGCAGAGCACACAGAGAACGCGGAGAATAAATTAAGAATTTAAGGATAGAAAAAAATTTGCTTTGGGCTTTACCTCCATCCCTGCGGACTCGCAATGACACGTTACTTATTGCGTTTGTATTAGTTACTGGGATGGGGCAAAAGAGGCCCAAGAGAATTAGCCCCCTTAAGGTAAAGAAGATTCTCTTTGCTCCCGGTGCGTTTGACGATGTTTTCCAGCGCCCGCTTCTTCTTCAA
>CAZIDC010000655.1:0-2002 GCA_964537885.1 uncultured Syntrophaceae bacterium
ATAACCGATTCTTTGGCGACATCATAATTTCCCCAATTTTCTCTCTTCTCGGGCTGAAAAATAGATACCCAAAAGGACTAAGCCTCCCCCTACCAATATTTTGTAGGTCAAGGGTTCTTCGAGAAGAAGATAGGCCAGGACGGTGGCCCCGATCGGCTCTCCCAGGATAAACACAGCCACCAGGGTGGCCGAGAAGAATTTTAGCGCCCAATTCAAGGAGGTGTGGCCGATCAACTGCGGGAAGAGGGCCAGGAGAAAGAAGATGAGATACGTCCGGGGAGAGTAACGGAAGAAGAAATCCCCGTTGACCAGGGCGAGAATCATTAAAAGGATCGCGGCCACGCCGTAAACAAGAGTGATATAGGAAGTAAGGCCCATTTTCTGACGGACTCTTCTCCCGACCAGGAGGTATCCGGTAGCCATCATCGCCCCCAGAAGGGCGAGGATATCCCCGTATAGACTGCCTTTTCCTTTGTCCCAATCCCCCCAGGCAATCATGATTCCTCCCAGGACAGCTATTAGAATGGAAAGCAGGAGAGTAAGAGAGAGCCTTTCCCGCAGCAGGAAGGCCGAAGCCAGGGCGACAAAGATGGGATTCGTGGTCACAAATATGACCGAACTGGCCACGGAGGTATATTTCAAGGAAGTAATCCAGAAGGCAAAATGAAAACAAAGGAAAATCCCGGCCAGGATTGAGGGAAGGATCTCTCCACGCCCGAGCCGGCGGAGTTCCCCGAGGGTCCGGCGCAGGGTAAAAAGAAGAAGGAGCAGGGTGGCCAAACCCAGGCGGTAAGCGGCGATGACGAGGGGAGGGGCATCGCAGATCTTGATGAGAATCGAAGCAAAGGAGATGGCGATCAAGCCGACCGGAAGGACCAGCTTGGCTTTTTGGGCCGGTTGAAGAAAAAAGATTTTATCAGACATGGAAGCGGATGTGCAGGATGTCGCCGTCCTGGACGACGTACTCTTTTCCTTCCACCCGGATCAGCCCCTTTTCCCGGGCGGCGGACATGGACCCGACAGCCAGGAACTCCTTGTAGGAGATGACTTCGGCGCGGATAAAACCCCGCTCCATGTCCGAATGGATTTTCCCGGCAGCCTGGGGAACGTGGGTTCCCTGGGGGACAGTCCAGGCCCGAAGCTCCGGGCCTACAATCGTGTAAAAGGTGATCAAGTGCAAAAGGCCGTATCCGATGCGGATAAGTTGGGTCAAAGCTGATTCCGCCAGCCCCATTTCCTTGAGAAATTCCATCCGCTCTGCTTCGGAAAGCTCGGCCATTTCGGCCTCCAGGTCGCCACAGATCACTACCAGCGGGGTTTTCTCGCGCGCGGCGTGCTCCTGCACCTGGGAGATAAAGCGGTGTTCTTTAAGCTCCCTTTCGCTGGCATTGGCCACGTAGAGAGCCGGCTTAGCCGTAAGCAATTCCAGGGAATGAAGAAGTTTTTGTCCTTCCTCGGGAAGATTCACTCCCGAAGCCGGCTGGCCGGCGGCAAGGCGATCCTTTAGGTTTTGCAAAAAAGGAATTTCCGCGGAGGATTTCTTGTCGCCCACTTTGGCCTGATGGCCCGCCTTGGACAAGCGCTTCTCCACAGTTTCAAGGTCGGCAAGGATTAGCTCGGTCTGGATGATTTCGATATCCCGGCCGGGATCGAGAGAACCGTAGACGTGAACGACATTTTCGGCTTCAAAACAGCGGACAACATGGGCCACGGCGTCCACATTGCGAATGTGCCCTAAGAATTTGTTTCCCAGGCCTTCGCCCTGGCTCGCCCCTTTGACCAGGCCGGCAATGTCCCAGAATTCGAGGGTAGTGGGAGTTACCTTCTCGGGATGGAGGATTTTGGCCAGTTTTTGCAGGCGTTCATCGGGGACCGGAACGATTCCCTGATTGGGGTTGATGGTGCAGAAAGGATAGCTGGCCACTTCGGCCCGGGCCGTGCTGAGGGCGTTGAAAATGGTCGATTTCCCGGAATTCGGCAGGCCGATGATCCCGCAGGCAAA
>CAZIDC010000656.1:0-1998 GCA_964537885.1 uncultured Syntrophaceae bacterium
ATGATGGACGGGCGGATTCGGCCCCCCCAGTTAAAGCACTATCCGTGAAAGAAAAGAAGGTTTTCAAAGGGGGGGTTAGAAAAGCGTAACCCTTCAGTCACGGGTGGGTGGCCAAGGTCGGAGGAGGAAAGGTTCAGCGTAAGGGCCAAGGACGCCCATGGCCGGGGAGCCAGTCCAGTACGCTTGGAACCATGAGGCGCTGATTTCTCCGTGGATGGGGCGGGGCTGACGCCTTCCGCCTCCTCCGGCGGAGGTTCGGTGAGTACACCATGAACAGGGATATCCCAGCCGATGCTTCCGGCGCATACTGGCCTGGCCCCCCGGCCAAAACATAATCTTTGCCAGGGTTAGTTCCTCCGGTATTCCTGTCATAGATACTCGTGATCGAAGAGTTACATAAAAGCAGTTTAAAACCTTGCTTTACGGCCGTCTGCTGTGCTATGATTCGACATTAATAATTTTTCAAAATTATCGCCCGTTGGGCATTTAAGATATCTATAATGATAGGTTATCGCTACTTTTCCGGCAAGAAACCGGTTCCTGTAAAGGGAGCCGATGCCGAAGATATTCTTGAGCACCTTTCCGACTTGCTCCTCCACGAGAATGACATCGGGAAATCTCTCGACCTTTTAAAACAGCAGGGAATAAAAAAGAACGAAGAAGGCCAGAGCCTCCAGGGGATTCATGATTTCCTGGAGGAGGTGCGCCGCCTGAAACAGAAGCTTCAGGATAGCCTGTCTTCCTCAAATCCATCGGCGATGGAAGAACTGAAACGGTTGGAGAGGCTGGAACACGAGTTGCGCCGCGCCTCCTGGGGTCTTGACCTGGAAAAGATTAACGATCAAGAGATCCGGGAACTGTTGGGCGAACAGAGTTATCAGCTCTGGAATACCCTCAAGGCCATCCCCCGACTATTAGAAGTGAACGGCTTTATCGAAAAGTTAGGGGCGAAGTTCACCCTTACCCCCAAGGGAATGCGCAAGATTGGCCAGAGGGCGCTGCAGGACATTTTTACTTCTCTGACTCGCGATGCCTTGGGGAACCATCAAACCCATTTTCGGGGCAACGGGATAACCCTGCTGCTGGAGGAAAGCAAGCGGTACCAGTTCGGCGACCCCTTCCATCTCAACCTGAGCCGGACGCTGATGAATACCCTCAGCCGGCAAGCATTTAATGCGCCTAAACCCAATGGCGGCCGCTTTCTGGACCTCCGCCCCGATGATTTTGAAGTCTATCAGACTGAAAAACGAACCCGTTCGGCCATTGCCCTCATGCTGGATATGAGCGGGTCCATGGCCCGGGATGAGAAATTTTTTGCCGCCAAAAAGGTGGCCTTAGCCTTGCACACCCTTATGCAAACCCATTTTCCCCAGGACCGCTTATTTTTGGTGGGCTTCTCTTCCTACGCCCGGGTCCTTAAAGGCAAAGACTTGCCCTGCCTTAACTGGGATCTGGACAATCCCTACACCAACATGGAAGAGGGGCTTATCCTGGCCAAATCTTTTCTCAACCGGGAGCATGCTCCCAACAAGCAGATCATCCTGGTTTCGGATGGCGAGCCAACCGCTCACTTAGAGAGCGGCAAGGTCTTTTTCCAGTTTCCCCCCCACCCCAAAACCCTGGCCAAAACCCTCCATGAGTTCAAGAAATGCGCTTCTTCCGGCATCAACCTCAATATCTTCATGCTCGGCCAGGATGCCAATCTGATGCAGTTCGTCCACCAAGTTTCCAGGGTCAACCATGGCCGGGCTTTTTTCACCACCCCCAACAACCTGGGCAAATACCTATTAGTTGATTTCCTCACCCAGAAGCGCAAGTGGATCACCGCATAAAAAAAGAGGCCGAAGTCCTCTATTGGCATGGTGAAGGAAGGCCAACTTGTTGTCCGCGGCGAGTAATTTCTATAAGCCGGCGATAAAACCTGGTTTAAAACAATTTTTTTCTTGACAAATTAGGACTAAGCCTGTATTTAATCAATCTGTAAATCACGCCAATATA
>CAZIDC010000657.1:0-1997 GCA_964537885.1 uncultured Syntrophaceae bacterium
ATGCACAACTCACCCAAAATATGAAAATGCTCTTACAGGAAGAATCCGATTTGCGATAACGCCCCTTGCAATTATTGGAATTGTTTTTGTGATTATTGAGTTGACTACTTTTACTTTTATTCTGATTTTCTTAGGGGTTGCGGGAATTATTGTATCTGTAACTACATGGAGCAGCTTGACTCCTGGGATAAGTAGTCCTGATTAAAGAAAGATAAATCACGCAAAGGCCTATACAAGTCTCCAGAGAGAACGGGCTCAAAATTAATGACCTGCTCCGTTTGGTCATCAAACTGCACCAGCAGGGTATAGGGTGCGACAATTACAAATGACTGGACACGATAAATCTTGGATACGCACTATATCCAGGTCAGGCTTGCGTCGTAATAAGCCGCGCACAATGTCGTTGTAAAATTTTTCATCAGCGGCCAGTAAAAGCATGGTTCAGGGTACACAGAGTTGAAACGTAAGGGGGCAGGCGCGAGGCCAAAGGGTTTCTGGGGTTAAGATTATTTAATATTTAAGGGAACGCCGAGCAAGGACCACCAGGGCAGGGCGATGAAGAGGATGACTAAGGCGGTGAGGAGAAGAAGGCCCAATCCTACTTTCAAAACATCCTTGCCCCCGATGAGTCCGGTCTCGTAGGCCAGAAGATTGGTGGCGGTCTGAACCGGGTAAAGGATCACCGCATCCACCACGATTCCGACGATCAGGCCAAACACGATGGGATTCATCTTCAGAGAAGTGGCCAGCGTGGTGGTGATGGGGATTAACAGAGCGATGCAGGCGGACATGTTAGCGATCCCGAGGTGGACGATGGATACCATCAGGATGATCATGAGGATGACTGCCCAATCAAAACCCTGAAGGAGGCCGACGGAATGGGAGAAAGATTTTACAAACCAGGCCGCGGCTCCCGTGGAGATCAAAGCCTGGGCCAGGGAAAGGGAAGCGCCGAGAACAAAGAAGGTGGACCAGGGAATGGTTTTCTCCAATTCTTTCCAGGAAAAGATGCCGGTCCAGGGGGAAGCGAGGAGGACGGCTGCGATCAGGGCCGGAATGGCCGGATGCAGCCCGTGCCAGAAGTCCGTAAACCAGAGGAGGGTGGTGAAAATTAGAATGAGGATGACCCGGATCTCTTCGCGGGAGAAGGCGGGAGATTTATCCAGACTCTGGTAGTCGAAAGACCTTGGCGGAGATGGATTGATCCAATAGGTCCATAGTCCCCCCAGGACCAGGAGAGTGTAATAGGGAACGCTCATCAAAAAAAACCAGCGCCACCAGGTAAAGCCGCCGAGAAGAGTGGAAGTGGTCATGGGGGCCAGACCGCCGGTCATAAGGGCGGAAGAGGCAAAGGGATTTAGAATACCCAGGGTTAAGACAATGGATTTCACCAGTCCGTCTTCCCGATGAAGCTTTAAACTGCTGAATGTTTCCTGGTAAGCCGGCAGCAGGATGGCATTGCGGGTAATGGCCGAGGGCAGGATCAAGGCCATGGGAGGAAGCGAAAGGAGACAGTTGGCCAAGAGTCGCCTCGTGCTCCCCCGGGCGCCGCGGAGAAACACCCTTGCCGCCCGCTGCGCCAGGCCGCTTTTGACAATGGCCGCGCCCATGGCCATGACCCCGACAAAAAAGTAAAGAATGGGGGAGAGGAATCCCTGGAAAAGGTCCTGGACCGAGGGAACGCTTTTGGTAACCCCCAGGAGAATGAGGACCAGAAGGGAACTGATCCCTACCGGAAGGGCTTCCGTGGCCCAGAGGATGATCGCCAAAAAGACGACGGCAATGACCCTCTGCCCCTGGGGGGATAGGCCGGCAAAAGGAGGGAGAAGGATAAAAAAGATAAAGATAAAGAAAGCCGAAGCGATTTTAAAAACCTGGTTCACCGATTCCTTCCTCGAATCCCGCGATATTTTTTCCTAACATATTTTGCCAATTTTAACAAAGCTTTTATCTTCCGAAATTCCCTTGATTTGTCGGTTAATTTTGAGGATAATTGG
>CAZIDC010000658.1:0-1996 GCA_964537885.1 uncultured Syntrophaceae bacterium
AGGGGGAAGGATAAAAAAGGAATTTCCTATACAATTAAATTGCCGTAAGGCGCAAGTCGTCAGGCGTGATGGCGTAGGTAATATTTGCCTATTTTCGCGTTTTCTCCTTTCCGCAAGTCGTCAGGCGTGATGGCGTAGGGTTTGAAATATCGAATAAAAATGGAGGAGCAAGATGGATGGTTACACCGGGAGGATCATCCACGTCGACCTAAGAACGCAAAAGTTTAGCATCCAGAATTTCGATGAATCCTTTGCCCGGAAATTCCTGGGCGGGAACGGGTTTGCGGCCAAGATTCTTTATGACGGGTTGAAGCCGGGGATTGATCCCTTTGCCCCGGAAAACCTTATAGTATTCGCAGTGGGGCCAATTACAGACACTCCCCTTCCCAGCACAAGCCGGGCCTATGTCGCCACCAAATCCCCCCTCAATGGTCTCTTCTTCGATTCCACATTCGGCGGACGCTTCGCCATTACTCAGAAACGCACCGGTTTTGAGGCCATCGTAATCTCGGGAAAGGCCGGTTCCCCTGTTTACTTAGTCATCGATGAAAACGGGGCCCAGGTCAAGCCGGCTGCCTCCCTCTGGGGCAAGCTGACCCGGGAGACGGTTGAAGCCTTACATGGAATCGAAGGTGAAGAAGCCGATGCCGTGGCCATCGGACCGGCGGGGGAAAAACGGGTCCGCTTCGCCTGTCTGACCCATTACTGGCGCGGCCGGGAAGGCGTTTCCGGTAGAGGAGGAGTCGGCGCCGTCTTCGGCTCAAAAAACCTCAAGGCTGTGGTGGTTAAAGGGGCGCATAAAACTCAGGTTGCCGACCCGAAAGGGCTGCGGGACTTGATTGACTCCCGCAAAGAGGCGATGGAAAAGGGAACGGCGGGCCTGAAAAACCTGGGGACCCCGGTTCTGGTAAACATGATCAACACCATCGGGGGGTTGGGCGTGCGCAACCTTCAGGAGGAGGTCAGTTCCCGGGCCCCCGAGATTGGTGGAGAACGATTAAAGGAGCTTTTCTTCGAACGCAACGATACATGCTTCGGTTGTCCAATTGCCTGCGGCAAAACCCTCCGTCTTACGGCGCCCCAGAACGGCCTGCGCTGGAAAATGCCGGAGTATGAAACCCTTTTTTCCCTCGGTTCGATGGTTGAAAACTGGGATCCGGCCTCGCTTCTCAAGCTCAACGCCCTCTGTGATCAGTGGGGGCTGGATACCATCAGCATGGGGGTAACCCTTTCCTTTGCCATGGAATGCTTCGAAAAAGGAATCCTCACTTCCCGGGATACGCAAGGACGTGCGCTTCGCTTTGGTGATCCAGTTTTGATTCATGAACTGGTTGAGGAAACCGGGAAACGGCGGGGTTTTGGGGATACCTTAGCCGAAGGCTCCTTCCGCCTGGCTCAGCGTCTGGGTCAAGGAGCGGAAGATCTTCTTTATTGCTTTAAAAAAGTGGAAGTCGCCGGGCATTCGGCCCGGGCTTTAAAAGGAATGTCCATCGGCTATGCCACGGCCACCCGCGGGGGAAGCCATCATGACGCCCGTCCCACCCTGCAGTATGCCGGAGAATTCGACCGTACGAAAGCGGAGGGGCAGCCCCTTTTTGCCGTGCGGACCCAGAATTTTACGGCCCTCGACGACTCCCTCACCCAGTGCCGTTTTGCCAGCGAGCGGGGGTATGGCGGTTTGATCAACGAGAATTACGCCACGATGATCAATGCCGTAACGGGTTGGAATTTCACCCTCAAAGATGTGGAAAGGCTGGGAGAACGGATTTACACCCAGGAGCGGGCTTTTAACTGCCGTGAGGGGGTAAGCCGGAAAGACGACAACCTGCCCCTGCGGGCCACAAACCAGCCGATTCCTTCCGGGCCTTCCCGGGGAATGTACTGCCCTCCGGAAGAATTCAATGCTATGCTGGATGAATACTACCGGCTCCGCGGCTGGGATAAAAACGGAATTCCGACGGCGGAGAAGCTCGATGAACTGGGTCTGGAAGAGGTT
>CAZIDC010000659.1:0-1995 GCA_964537885.1 uncultured Syntrophaceae bacterium
CCCCTTGTCAAGGTTTTTTCTCGGAGTAAGCTCCCCGCTCGATCTCCCGGCAAAGCCCCTGAATCCATTCATCCTTCGGAGGCTCCGGTTTTGATCCCCGGGGAGATTTCGGGGAACGGCTGGATTCTTCCTGGCTGGTCATGATGATGATGACCATGTCCGTTTTCCCCGGGCCCGTGTTCTTTTTTCGGGAAGAGGAGATTTTCTCTCTGAGCTTGGCGTTCAACTTCATCAATAGATTCATCAACTCGTGGATGGATTTGGCCGAGGGCTCCTTTTCCCCGGAGGTTTCTTTAAAATTTTCCATGTTTCCCCTTTTATTTTTTCTTTAGGCCCGATAAGCGGTCTTGCCGGGCAATTGCTCTTTGTTCAAACGGTGATGGAGATAGAGCCCCTCGAGGATGAACTCCAACCCCGAGGCCAAAGTGGCCGGGCTGGTGTCGCACTGGAGTTTCTTTAACCCCTGGAGCAGCCCTTCCATCTCCCGCGAATGGGGCTGAATCTCACGGGTCTTCGCCTCATAATTAGCCGATTTCAATCCTTCGGAAACTTCGATGGACCAGCCGCTCTTGAACTTGTTCAAGAAGTCATCGAACTGCTGGACTTGGAAGTAATGGTTGAAGATATTGAGAGTAGCCTTGGAAATCAGTTTTTCAATAAGACTTTCGCCGCGGCCTTCATCCATATTCTCCAGTTCGATTTTCCCGGCGATGGAAGCCGCTAAGTAGGGCAGATCACTCGGCCGGGGAACGACTTCACGCTCTCCGAGCCGGATGGCCCGGCGGAGGGCATTACTGATGATATTTTCATAGTTGGAGATGGAGACTCGCACCGAGACGCCGGACCGCTGGTTAATTTCCGGCGACTTGCGGGCCAGGGCCGTGATCTCGGCGATCAGCTCCTTTAAATAATTGGGGGTGACGGCTTGGAAAGCTCCATCATCGTCGAAGCGGGTTCTTTCCTGTTCCATGATCTTGATTTCCGCTTCCAGGGATTTGGGATAATGGGTGCGGATCTCCGAGCCGTAACGGTCCTTAAGAGGGGTGATGATCCGGCCCCGGTTGGTGTAGTCTTCCGGGTTGGCGCTGGCCACGACGTATACATCCAGGGGGAGGCGGATCTTGTAGCCCCGGATCTGGACATCCCGCTCTTCCATGATATTGAAGAGCCCGACCTGGATCTTTTCCCCCAGGTCGGGAAGTTCGTTGATGGCAAAAATCCCCCGGTTGGTCCGGGGAATCAGTCCGTAATGGATGGTCTGTTCGTCGGAAAGGTAGCGGCCTTCCGCAACCTTGATGGGGTCCATTTCCCCGATGAGGTCAGCAATGGTGACGTCAGGGGTGGCTAACTTTTCTCCGTAGCGGTGTTCTCGACCTAACCAGACGATTTCCGCCCGGCTGCCCTGGGCTTTTAGTTTTTCCTCGCACCTTTGGCAGATCGGCTGAAAAGGATTATCGTTGATTTCGCATCCGGCCAGTGCCGGGACTTCTTCGTCGAGGAGGTTGACCAGACTGCGGATCATGCGGGTTTTGGCCTGCCCGCGTTCCCCTAAAAAGATAATGTCCTGTCCCGAGAGGATGGCGTTTTCGAATTGGGGAATGACGGTTTCCTCATACCCCACGATCCCGGGGAAAAAATCCTCCCCCTTGCGGATTTTATTGATGAGATTCTGGCGCATCTCCGATTTGACGGAGGTGATGGGATAGCCTGATTTCTGCAATTCCCCGACGGTTTGCGGCTTTTTATTTTTAGGAAGTTTCTTCACCCGGATTTCCTTTCTGAACCTGCCTGATAAACTTGCTTGAATATATTTATTTATAGCGCAGAAACATCCTGCCGTCAAGAATGCCAGTGGCTTTCTTATCCCCTGTTTGGCAAACGAAGGTTTTTTCAGGGGAGATCGATGGTCCAGGCGGGGAGGGTACCTGGTTCGGGCCAAATGAGGCGGAGGGGCAAAAATTCCCTTGAAAAGTTTTGCAGATAAAGTTAAATTTA
>CAZIDC010000660.1:0-1994 GCA_964537885.1 uncultured Syntrophaceae bacterium
AAGACTCGAAAACCTTTATAAGGAAAAGTCAAAATCGAAACCCAATAAAAATTCTCCTGATTATTTTTCTTTTCAGAAAACTCCCCCCACAAAGGCCGGGGGCCGGAAAACTTTTTCGAAAGATGTTTTGATAACATCCTAACTTCACCGCATGGTCTGAACTCGAACTCGATCTCCGACATCAAGACCTTCAACCCCTCGTATCAGCTTTCTTTCCACTGACGGGGGAAAGAGGCGGATTCAGGTTCCTTTCTCTCGACCTTCAGATGATGGATTAGGTAAATTTCTTTCTTTTACCCGGTACGATCCTGATTTCCCTCGGGGCTGCCCACCAGGTGCTAAAGTTAGAAACGAAGAGACCAGCTATCAAAATAATAAAAACAGGCAAGTAATTTCCAACCTGGTCGTAAATAAAACCGGCAAACCATGCTCCAGGGGCCGTTCCCACACTGACAAAGAACATAATGAATCCAAAGATGCCTCCATAGGTCTTTCCTTCAAAAAAATCCGCTGTGATGAGGGGAGGGAGAGCTGCCGTGACAGCGTACCCCATGCCGAAGAAGAAGGCATAAAAGTAGGGAAGGCTTGAGCAAGGGAATATATTGAATACGATAAGAAATATTATTCCGGATATGGAACAGGCGATCCCTATGAGGATAGCCCCTGACGCTCTCGCTCAATGTGAGACTCGAAGGGGGTATGGAAAGAGTCATTCTGATGGTTAAAACCATTTTTCGAGCAGGAACTTCGGAGAGAAAGGGTTCACGAAGCGCACCCCCTCCAGGATCGACCCATCCCGGAAGTCTTCACTGAATACAACCGGTAGCTGATTCAGGCGGGCAGTCGCCCACACTTGGGCATCGTAGTAGGAGAGTTTGTGATCACGGACGCCTCGTCCAGCTTCCATCACAATCATAGGCGTTAGGTCAAAGACTGGCCAAAGACGGATAAACAAATTTATTTGCTCCAGAGCCTCTGCTGGAGTGAGGTTCGGAGATAGCTTACGGGTGGCGACACTGAAGAATTCGGCTAGTGCCTGTACACTCAAGCGTCCGCTGCGCGTCAACTCCAACTGTTCAAGCACACGCTTCGATTGGTTCTGTTTGTCTGGTTGGTTTTGATCGTAAAGGTAAATCAGGATGTTTGTATCGATCAATATAGGCGGCATCGTCATTTACCCCGTTAGAAATTTTTCTTTGTTAGCCAAAAGTTCCCTTCGGTAACCTACTTCTAACGAGGTGTACCTTTTCCCAGCCTACGGAAGCGTCTTTCTCTCTCTTCATAGGCGTCCAGGCGGTTCCACCGGTAGGGCCGAGCACTGGGACGAAGGGCTTTCCGGCTGTTCGCAAAGCGAAGGATCTTGTCCCAAGCCGCTTGATCGGGCGCTAAAAGAGGGAGCTTTCCCCCGACCGTCTCCCGCTCAATCGCTTGGCGAATGAGTTCGGCTTCACTGACACCACGGGCTTTGGAAATTCGTTTGAGTAAACGCTCGTGACGCTCTTGGATGGAAATCTGTTTGCGTACCATTTCTGCCACGATTTTTTCCCCGTAACACTTATACATCACGTTATACACAAAAAATATAAATCAGGCAAGTATACTTTTTCGATGGATATGGAGTTCCTTTACCGGGTAGGAGGATTAAGAGGCCCGGGGTAGGAGAACTTTTCCGAGTGTGTGACAGATCGGATGGAAAGGGGTGTGCCGTTGGGACGGGCGGATCTCAATCCCCCTGCCCTCTTCCTGTTCGGCTAAAATCAATGAATCCTGGTTCTGCATCGGTTCCTATCATTTCAACTCGAACTCGATCTCCGACATCAAGACCTTCAGCCCCTCGTATCACTTTTCCTTCCAAATGCATTGCCCCAAGCATATTCTCTTGCTTTTAAGCATAAATTAGCTTATAATGATTCTACAAACTAAGTTGCACAGAGCCTTATAGGCTTATAGCTTACGCCCGCAAGAACTCTAAACGACTTCTTTGCGGGCTTTTT
>CAZIDC010000661.1:0-1988 GCA_964537885.1 uncultured Syntrophaceae bacterium
CGGATCGAAAGTGATCCGTTACCACCTGGGCAAGTCTGGGCGATAAGTCCAGGGGGGCAAGATGTGGCGCCAAGTCTCTACCGCATCGAAGTGACAGTCGGCCCTGGCGCTGGTGTTAGAATTCTCAACGCGCCGGTGCCACCGGCTTTCCGTGAGAGCGTCCGCTATGGGAAGCAGAATCTTTATACCCGGGCCAAGGAACTTGTCGGCGACCGCGACCCAAGAGAACATGAGTTCTCAGTGCAGTTGCGCGCAATCCATGCCGACCGCTCCGGCGCCGGCCTGGGTTTGGCTGTGCTGGTTGCATTGTGCAGCGGCCGCCTGGAACGAAGCATCAAGGGCGGTTTAATCGTTGTAGGAGCGCTTAACCTTGGTGGGTCGGTTGAACTAATTCCAAATCCCGTAGCCATTGCTGAACTTGCGGTTGAGAAAGGCGCAGTGACATTGCTCATGCCCATATCTTCCAGGAAACAGCTATTCAATCTCTCTGACGAAATGGCAACCAAGGTCAGTATCGAATTCTATGCCGACCCAGCCGACTCCTTTTTAAAGGCGGTTCTTGAATAAAAAATATTTATGTTGACATGGGAGCTATATAGGGTAAAATATGCCTCATATGAAGGCCAAGTTAATATTTTATCGGAAGAATATAGAGCCGAATGGAGATATTGTGGAAATGAAGATTTGGATGGTGTCCATTTCCAAAAGAGCGCCTTCCGGGCTGAAATATTCACTGGCCTACATCAAAGAAGGGAAGAGAATCATAGGGTACGATAATGCCGAAGGAAAGGGGCATCATAGGCATTATAAAGGCAAAGAATTGGCTTATGATTTTCGCGATGTTGACAATTTGATCAAGGATTTTTATGAGGATGTTGAGAAAGTCAGGAGGGGTGAATTATGAAAGTGAAAAAAATAGATATCGGAATAAAGGGATTGAGGGAAAGCCTGAAGGATTTTGCTGAGACCTGGAAATCCTTGGAGGCGGGTAGGAAAATCAGGAAAAATGAAGGGATATACTTTGATTCGATTGACAACATGAGAGCTTCCCTGACGAATAATAGATTATTGATTCTAAAGACCATCCGCGAGCACAAGCCAAAATCTGTTTATGAGCTCGCCAGAATTCTTGGACGAGACTTGAAGAATGTAAACCAGGATTTAAAGCTCCTTTCCGAGATCGGATTGGTCAATTTGGAAAGAAGGGAAACGGACAAGAAGAGAATTATACCCCATGTGGATTATTCTAAGATATTGTTGGAAATACCAGTCTGAACGCTTCAGCCCGCAAATTGCGTAATGGGAGTGCGGGATGTGGTTGACTACGTTGACTTCCCTTTTTGTGGAAAGGGGACATAGAAGAGGAACGTAGTGGAAAATATACACTTTGCATTAAAGTGGTTTTATGGTGGAAGAGAGCCATGCGTCGTCAAGCCAGATTAGACGCTCCCGGAACTTTGCATGTGATGATTCGAGGAATGGAAGGCCAGCGGGTCTTTCGGGATACCCAGGGCCGGAAAGACTTCATCACCCGCACTCGCATCCTGGCCTGGCCTTTTCTGGAGAACCATGTTCATGAATTTTGAGTCGAGAGTATGGGATTGCGATGGCGGAGATAGCGAGGCAGTTAGGGGTCTGCACCTCGGCAATCGCTAAGGCAATTCGAAAAAAGGAGGAGAGGATTAAAGGTGTTAGTTTTCCACTACGTCCCCCAGTTCATGTGGCATACACTCCGGCTACTCCACGTCGCTCCCCGCGCGGGGGCGGGGGGTGGACAATTTTGATATTATGTATTACGGTAAATTAAATAAGGAGGTTCTTGCAAAACTCAGAAAAACCGTCACCCCTGCGAAAGCAGGGGTCCAGAACTATTTGAATTAACTGGATTCCCGCTTTCGCGGGAATGACACTAAAGGACTTTTGCAAGAGGCTCTAAAGGAAGGAAGAAAAATGGCCAAACTGGGAAGTAAGAAAAAACCGGCGGTAGC
>CAZIDC010000662.1:0-1979 GCA_964537885.1 uncultured Syntrophaceae bacterium
TGATAAAGGCGCTGGAGTTTGCCCAGCATGACCTCCTTTTGGGGAGAGTCTTCCAACAAGGACTTCCAGGTTAGATAATCACCTCCTCCATAGAACAGGTAGCAGTACGCGGGAAGGCCGTCCCGGCCGGCCCGGCCGGTTTCCTGGTGGTAATGCTCGATGCTCTTGGGCATGGCCGTATGAATCACAAAGCGGATGTTGGAGCGGTCAATGCCCATGCCAAAGGCGATGGTGGCCACCATGATATCGACCTCTTCTCGGGCAAACTGATCCTGATGAAGGCGGCGGGTTTCATCGGCCAGGCCGGCATGATAAGGAAGGTTTTTAAAGCCGAGTTCATTCAGCCTGGCGGAAAGCTTATCCACGTCATCCCGGCGCAGGCAATAGATAATGCCGGCTTCCTCCGCGTGTTTCTCCAGGATGTCGGTTACCTGGCTGATCATCTGGGTGCGGGCCCTCACCCGGTAAGTCAAATTCGGGCGGTCCACCGGGCCGATATGGGTCTGCGGATTTTCCAGGCGGAGCTGGTTCAGAATATCTCTCTGAACTTCCTCCGTCGCCGTGGCGGTAAAGGCCTGAACGGAAATTCCCTTAAACGTTTCTTTAATGACCCTGAGGTTGCGGTAATCTTCCCGGAAGTCATGACCCCAATGGCTGATGCAGTGGGCCTCATCGATCACAAAGAATGAGAGCGGGACCGATTGCAGCAGTTGTTGCGTTCTTTCCTGCTGCAACCGTTCGGGGGAGATGTAGAGAAGTTTTACCTCCCCCTTTTGGACCTGATTAACGATAGATCTCTGCTGCCCCGGAAGCAGGCTGGAATTCAACCCTTCGGCCTCAATCCCCATGTCTTTCAGGCTGTCCACTTGATCTTTCATAAGAGCGATCAAGGGAGAAATGACCACGGCCATACCTTCCTGAAGCAGGGCGGGGAGCTGGAAGCAGAGAGATTTCCCGCCCCCGGTGGCCAGCATGGTCAAAGTGTCCCTGCCGGCGAGGATGGATAAAATCGCCTCTTGCTGCATGGGGAGAAATGATGAATACCCCCAATATTGCTTCATGGTTGCAAGCATCTTTTTCTGGTTTTGATCCGGCAAAATTTCTCCTTCGTGCTCTTTTCCTTGGCCACACCTTCCCTCGAGAAGGGGCAGGAGGGCAGGCCGCGGGCCCCTACCGCAGCAATAAAATCCCCGAGATCAGAAGAATACCAGCTACAATTTTCCTGAATTGCCCGACGGTAATTTTAAAATGAATCCTATGGCCCAGGATCGTGCCGCAGATCAAAGCCGGCGTGAGGTATAGGGCGAAGGTAAGAAGCTCGACCGTTAAAAGGCCCGAGAAGGCAAAGATCGTGGTACGCCAGGTGTAATCGACGGCAAACATTCCGATCAGGGACGCCCTCAAAACCTCTTTTTCCTTTAACTTGTAAGCCAGATAAGCGACAAAAGGAGGTCCGCTGGTGCCAAACAATCCCCCCAGGACCCCTCCCCCGGCCCCCGCCAGTATTCCCCAATTCGCCGAAAAGTTGCCTGTTCTTTCCCCTTGATCTTCCCGCCAAAAATAGAGGGCGAATAATATAATGAGGGTTCCTAAGACCCTTTTCAAAACCACATCTCCGAGGGTTCGCAAAAAATAAGTTCCCAGCAGAGTACCCAGGACCGCCCCTCCAATCATGGGAAGGAGGGTTCTTTTATGAATCTGCGGGTAAACCTTCGAGATCATCAAGACGGTGAAGCCCACTTCCAGGACCGAATCCAGGGGGACGACAAATTTCAGGTCAAACAAAAGGGCCAGAAGAGGGACGCAGATCAGCGCGCTCCCGAAGCCGGTGAGTGAGCGGGTTAAAAAGGCCAAAAAAATGATCAGGGTGCTGCCGGCCAGCGAGAAAAAGGAGATCTCCATCAAAGGGCTTCTCCCTTATCCCTCTTGGCGTTTCCTGACCGATTCCCGGTGTCCTTCCAGGTTTTCCATCTGGGCCA
>CAZIDC010000663.1:0-1978 GCA_964537885.1 uncultured Syntrophaceae bacterium
TCGTTTGTCGAAATGGCACGAAACTTTGACTCAGACATCCGCACTGCCAATCTGCCGGTTTACCGCGCGTCTACAGTCCTGTTTGAAACGCTCGACCAGGCTCAAGCCGGGGTTGATGCGTCGGAACGTGGCGAGCTGGGAGCTTCCCATTATGGCACCATAGGAACACCCACGACCTTTGCGCTCAGGGATGCACTCGCCCAGATTGAAGGTGCAGGCCATCCCTGTCGTGCTGCTATCATGCCATCGGGCCTGATGGCGATTACGACATTGCTGCTGGCCTATTTGAAACCAGGCGACCATATTCTTATGACAGACTCGGCGTATGGGCCGACACGCGTCTTTTGCAAGGGAACTCTCTCAAAGTTGGGGGTGCACACCACCTGGTACGACCCAACGATTACACCTGAGAAACTCGAAACTCTGATTCAGCCTTCCACGCGCATGATCTTTCTCGAAAGCCCGGGCAGCTATACTTTTGAGATTCAAGACGTACCGGGCATCTGCGCCATGGCCCGCAGGCACAAGGTGATGACAGCGATCGATAATGCCTGGGGGTCGCCTGTTTTTGCCAAACCTTTCGACTGGGGTGTGGACGCATCGGTCTTACCTCTCACGAAATACTGGAGCGGGCACGCAGACGTGCTCATGGGAGCCGCCGTCGTGCGCGAGGAGCACTGGTTGCCGCTGTGGAGGACCGTGCGCGAATTTGGGGTTTGTGTCGGCGGCGACGACGCGGCATTGATTCTCCGGGGGATGCGCACGATCGATGTGCGCATGCAAAGGCACCAGCATAACGCGTTGGAGATCGCACGCTGGCTTGAGCGCCGGCCAGAGGTGGCCGCAGTGCTGCATCCCGCCTTGCCCAGCCACCCGCAGCATGCACTCTGGAAGCGCGACTTCAAAGGTTCAAGCGGTCTCTTTTCTTTCGAACTCAGAACCAACTCCGAAGGACGGAATCCCACATCCACACAGATCGCTGCCCTTTGCGAGGGACGCCGCTATTTTGGTATCGGTTATTCCTGGGGCGGTTATGAAAGCCTGATCTTCCCCGCTCGGATCGGTTCGCTGCGTAGCGTAGCGCCGTGGCAGGGTGGCCCATTGATTCGTGTCCACATCGGACTGGAAGACCCCGCCGACCTTATCGCCGATCTGGAAGCGGGATTTTCTGCTATGGCGCGCGCAACCTGAGAAGGGTTAACTCACTCCCATAAGAGGCCAAAGACAATGAAATATCTCAACTGGAGAGTTCTTTTAGGTTGTTCCTTAATGGCTCTCTCTGCGGTTTTTTATCTCATCCATTACGCCATCTTTAGAGATGCTCATCACATCTTTCTCTACCTGATCGGGGATATCGCCTTTGTCTTTGTTCAGGTGTTGATGGTGACCCTCATCATCGATCAGTTGTTGAGCGTAAGGGAAAAACGTTCACTACTCAACAAATTAAATATGGTCATCGGCGCTTTCTTCAGCGAAGTAGGAACCCAACTTTTGAAATCTTTTTCTGATTTCGCCTCCCATGAGGACCAAATCAAAAAAGATCTATTTGAGAACAACGACTGGTCCAACAAAACATTTTCCAATATTAATAAACATCTTAAGGGTTACGATTATCGTGTGGAGAGTCAAAAAGGCGATTTAGAGGGCTTAAAAAATTTCCTTTTAGAGAAAAGGGATTTCTTATTGGGCCTATTGGAAAACCCCAATTTGCTGGAACATGAATCCTTCACCGAACTTCTCTGGGCCGTCTTCCATCTCACAGAAGAGTTGGCCTTCAGACCCGGTCTTAAACAGTTGCCGGATACCGACTATAACCATCTCTCCGTAGATATCCGGAGGGCCTATCACCTGCTCATCGTTGAATGGTTGGCTTATATGAGACACCTGAGAGACAGCTACCCCTACCTCTTCTCGCTCGCCGCGAGAATGAATCCCTTCGATCCGAATCCCTCGGCTGTAGTGAAAGAATGATCAGCGA
>CAZIDC010000664.1:0-1978 GCA_964537885.1 uncultured Syntrophaceae bacterium
GGGCCTTCAAGCCCCATCCAGATGATGCGCGGGGCGATGAAATGCATGGACTGCGGCGGGGTCAAACCGGGAGAGACGGTTCTGATCTCCACGGATACGAACAAGCTGCGGATCGCGGAAGCTTTGGCCGGGGCCGCTTATGCGGTGGGCGCCACCCCGATTATCATTATGATCCCCCCGGTCAAAACCCATGGGGCCCAGCTTCCCGAGCCGATTGTCGCTGCCTTTCGCGAAGCGGATGTTTTTCTCCAGCCTTCCACCTGGTCGCAGACTCACACCAAGGCAAGGGTCGAAGCGATCAAAGCCGGCAAAAGGGGATCGACCATGTGCGAGATTACCGAAGACGCGCTCTGCGTGGGGGCCATCGAGGCGGATTACGAAGCCTGCGACCGGATGGGGCGAAAGCTTGGGGCCGTGTTAGCCGAAAGCCTTGAGATCCGCATCACTTCTCCATTGGGAACGGATATCCGCGGGGAAGTGAAGGGGCGACCCGTCCAGTACGAGACCGGCCTTTTCAAGAAGCCCGGCCAGTTCGCGGCTTTTCCCGACAGCGAGATCAACATATCTCCGGTCGAGGGAACAGCGGAGGGCAAAGCCGTCATTGACGTCAGCATCATGAGCGTGGGGGTCACTATGTATGATCCGGTCACCCTGATTGTGAAGGAAGGAAAAATAGCCGATATCCAGGGCGGGATGTCCGCCAGGAGATTCCGGGATACTCTTGAGTCTCTGGGAGACGAGAAGGCCTTCAATTATGCCGAATTCGGGATCGGCCTTAATCCCTGCGCCCGCCTTTGCGCCACCAATCTGGAAGATCTGGGCCGCCTGGGAAACTGTCATTGCGGGATCGGCAGCAACTTCGCCATCGGCGGAAAAATCCTGGCCCCCAACCACCACGACGCCATGTTCAAGGATGCCAGTGTTTACTTTGACGGCAAGCTGGTGTTGGACAAAGGGTCCTTAAGGATTTGACTGCGGAATGGGGAATTAAATTAAGGCCAATCATAAACATTAGAAATAGGCAGTGATCTCAATCTGAGCGCCGAGGGAATGGGGGATACGCCAAAGATGAAAAAGGGAACCGTCTTCCTCTACGACCGTGCCTTCAAAAAACCGGGGCGCCTGAATTCTGGATCGGGATAGGCATAAAATCCCCTGCCGGTCTTAACTCCGAGATTTCCCCGATCGATCATCGCCTTCAGGGCCTGCGGCGGCCGGTCCTTGGGATCTTTGGATTCCTGGTAATAAACCATTTCGATGTCATAAACCACGTCGAGGCCTACTCCGTCCATGAGGCCGAAGGGCCCCAGCGACATGCCGCTCCAGTTCATCCAGCCCCGGTCGATATCCCTGAAATCCACAAAGCCCCCGGCCCACATATAAAGCGCTTCCCGTTTTATCGCCCGCCAGATGCGATTGAAGCAGAACCCGAGGATTTCTTTTTTTACCGTCAGGGGAATGCAGCCGATGGATTGGACCCACTCCTTGCCGGTTTTAATGATTCGGGGCAAGGTTCGGGTCCCCCCCATCACATCCACTATGTTCCTCCCCTGGTCAAGGGAGTAGAAATGGATGTTCAGGCACTTCTCCGGACGATTTGTAGCCTTCTCCAGACGGGAGACCGGGATGGAAGAACTGTTGGTGGCCAAAATGGCCTTCCGCGGGGCCATGATATCCAGCTCCCTGAATACCTTCCGCTTCAGCGCCAGGTTCTCGGGAACGGCTTCGATGACCAGGTCGGTCCCGGCCACCGCCTCCTTCAGGCTGGCGCACTGTGTCACCAGCTTTGCGCCCCTTTTCATTTGCGGCCAGGGGATGGTGGGCTTGCGGGATGAATTCTGCATCCGGATTTTTAACCGTTCGAGCACCCGCGCCCAGGAGGCGGCATCAAGGTCAAAAACCGCGACTTTATAATTGTAGCATGCGGCCTGGATGGCGATCTGGGTGCCAAGTATGCCGGTTCCAATCACGGCGACAT
>CAZIDC010000665.1:0-1978 GCA_964537885.1 uncultured Syntrophaceae bacterium
AAAGAATGAACGTGGATGTTCTGAAGAACCTTCTGGATAGGGTACAAAGGGGGAAGACTCCGGTTGAGAAGGCTTTGCAGGAGCTTAAAACGCTTCCCTTCGAAGAGATTGGATGTGCCACTATCGACCACCATCGCGCGCTGAGGCAAGGGGCTCCGGAAACCATTTTCGGCGAGGGGAAGACGGCGGGCCAGATGGTTTCCATCATGAAAAAAATGCAGGAGAAAAAGAACAACATTCTGGTCACCCGTTTAGACCGCAAGAAAGTGCCTTTGATCAAACGGTCTTTCCCCAAGGCCCGGTATTATCCCCAGTCGCGAACCTTGACCGTTCTGAATCACCCCGTTAAGATGGTGGGCCGCGGGACGATCCTCGTGGTCTGCGCGGGAACTTCGGACATCCCGGTCGCTGAAGAGGCGATAGTCACCGCCCAGATCATGGGCAATCGGGTGGACCATCTGTACGATGTGGGGGTGGCCGGGATTCACCGCCTGATGAGCCGGAAAGAAAAACTCATGGCCGCCCATGTCCTGATAGTCGTTGCCGGTATGGAGGGCGCGTTACCGAGCGTAATCGGAGGATTGGTGGACCGTCCCGTGATCGCGGTTCCTACGAGCGTCGGGTATGGGTCCAACTTCGGGGGCATCACCGCTCTTCTGGCCATGCTCAATTCCTGCGCCTCGGGAATCTCAGTGGTGAACATCGATAACGGATACGGGGCGGCCCACGTAGCCAGCCTGATTAATCGGATATGAAACGGAGAAGCGTAAGGCGCAAGTAGGGGCACGCTGCCGCGTGCCCCCATAAGCCTTATGTCCTCACGTTTCTTAGGGGAGAGACATGAAGATTCTTTACTTCGATTGTTTTTCCGGGATCAGCGGGGATATGACCCTCGGAGCCTTACTTGATCTGGGTTTTCCCCGCGAGAAATTATCGGAAGAACTGGCCAAGCTTGGGCTGGAGAATTATACACTCGAAATATTTCAGGGTAGCCGTAAGGGGATCTCAGCGGCGGGTTTGGAAGTAAAGGTTGGGCCGCGAGAAGAACATCATCGGCATTTTTCTGACATCCGGAAGATCATCGAAGACAGCTCCCTGGATCTTGGCGTCAAAAAGATGAGTTTGGCCGTTTTTCAGCGGCTGGCTGAAGCAGAGGCCAAAGTCCACAACCAGCCAGTCGCAGAGGTACATTTCCACGAAGTCGGAGCGGTGGATTCCATCGTGGATATCGTGGGGACGGCCATAGGCGTTGACTTCTTTAAGCCCGACCGGATTCTGGCCTCAGAACTTCCCATGGGAAGGGGATTTGTCCAGTGCCAGCACGGCCGGCTCCCGCTTCCGGCTCCAGCCACGCTGGAGATCCTGAAAGGTTACCCGATCAAGAGCGTTGAGGCCGAGGGCGAGCTGGTAACCCCCACCGGGGCGGCGATTGTAGCCGCATTGAGCGCTGGGATTAGGTCTTGGCCGTCGATGAAGGTCGAGAAGATAGGATACGGAATGGGCAAGAAAGACTTTCCCGACCGCCCCAACCTTTTGCGCTTAGTGCTGGGCGAAGGGACGGGAGCCGGTGAAGGAGACCGGGTAACTGTCCTGGAGTCCAACATCGACGATATGAATCCCCAGTTCTACGATTACCTGATGGAGAAGCTTTTTGAGCAAGGAGCCCTGGATGTTTCTCTGACTTCCCTCTTGATGAAAAAAAATCGTCCCGGGACTCTGTTAAGGGTAATCGTTGAGGAACACCGGGCCGATGGACTTGCGGAATTGATCCTTAAGGAGTCGACCACTTTGGGGGTGCGCAGTTATGTTGTAAGCCGGAAGAAACTGTTTAGAGAAGTAAACGAGGTTCAGACCAAATACGGAAAAATCCGGGTAAAAGTGGCGGGAGATCTGCGTTTCCAGCCCGAGTATGAAGACTGCAAACGAATCGCCCGGCAAACAGGGGTCCCCATACAGGAAGTATATCTGGAGGCAATGA
>CAZIDC010000666.1:0-1977 GCA_964537885.1 uncultured Syntrophaceae bacterium
TCCGCAACCGGGTAGTGATGGCACCCCTTGGAACCAACCTGGCGGATGCCGGCGGGGCTGTAACCCGGCGGCTCATCGACTGGTACGCCGAGCGGGCATGGGGAGGCGTTGGCCTGGTCATCATTGAGAACGCCATGGCGGACGGCCGCTTTGGGCGCGGGTTGGCCCATCAACTCCGCATTGACGACCCCAAGTTCACCCCCGGTCTAAACGAGCTGGTCGAGGACGTTCAAGCCTCGGGTGCTAAGATCGCGATCCAGATCAATATTCAGGGGGCCGGGGTTGACCCGGATCTTCAGCCTGGGGTGCAGCCTGTAGGCCCCTCGCCCCTTTCCTTCGTTTTTGACCCATCCGGCCCGGGAAGTACCCTCCCGGTCCGGATGAGAGGGACCAAGCACCTGCGGGCCCTCCAGGTTGAGGAGATGAAAGAGCTTCGCGCTGCTTTCATTCGGGCCGCGGCTATTGCTCAATCTGCCGGATTCGATGCCATTGAGATTCATGGGGCCCACGGCTATCTTCTGGCCGGCTTTATGTCTCCGTTCAGCAATAAAAGGGACGATGAATACGGGAAGACCCTGGAGGGCCGGCTCAGATTTGTCGTTGAAGTCTATGAGGGAATTCGGGAACAGGTGGGCCGGGAATATCCCATTCTTTTCCGGTTCAGCGGGCGGGAATATCTGCAAGGGGGACGGGAAATCAGGGAATCACAAATTATTGCCAAGCGGCTTGAGCAGTTGGGCGTCGATGGACTGCACGTTTCAGCCGGTATTTCCATGCAGGCTGAGCCTTATACCTGGATGAACCCTCCGATGGCCTTTCCCCAGGGAGCTTTTATCGAAGATGCTCAGGCCATCAAAAAAGCGGTGCAAATCCCGGTGATCGGCGTCGGCAAGATCCGGGATCCCGGATTTGCCGAAAAACTCCTGGAGCAAGAGAAAGTCGACTTTATCGCTCTGGGAAGAACTTTAATTGCCGACCCGGAATGGGCTAAAAAGTCTATGGAGGGAAGGGACCGGGAGATTCGGCGGTGCATCTCCTGCAACCGCTGTCTGCGGATTATGTATCGCCGAACCATCCGTTGCGCGGTGAATGCTAGGGCCGGCATGGAAGGGGAACTCCCTAAGCTGCCGGCAGCCCGGAAGCGCCGGGTGGCTGTAATTGGAGGGGGGCCGGCGGGGATGGAGGCTGCGCGAGTCGCCGCCGAACGAGGCCACGATGTTGTGCTTTTCGAAAAAGAACGCACCCTCGGCGGTCAACTTAAGTTAGCGATGACTCCTCCGTTTAAGCGGGACCTTTGGGGTCTTCTCGCTTATCTCAAAGGTCAGGTCAGGAGAAAGGTAAAGGTCAAATTACAGCAAGAAATCCACTCCCATGATCTGCTGAACCTTCAATTTGACGCGGTGATCGTGGCGACGGGTTGTGCTCCTCCCGGCCCAACGCGTTATTCACAGGCCAAGGTGGCCAACTGCTGGGATATCCTTCGGGGCAAGGCGAAAATCGAAGGTCAGCGGGTCGTCATGATCGGGAAATGGCGCGTAGCCTGTGAAACCGCGGAACTTCTATCCAAGCGCAGGAAAAAGGAGGTAACCCTTATTCATTCCGGGCCAATCGAGGAGTTAGGTTGTGATATGGAGCCCATTTTCGAGCGAAGGCTCCTCCTGAATCGCCTCAAGGATTGCGGGGTGGAAATCTTGAATGACACGGCGGTTGTAGAAATCACCGCTGAGGGGGTTAAGGTTCATAGCCACGTGGCTGGATTTATCCCTTGCGACCATGTTGTGGTGGAAGAGGTTCCCGTCCAAAACAACTCCCTCCTGCAAGACTTGCGGGGCAATGTGGAAGTTATCGGAATCGGGGATTGCATCGAGCCCCGCGATCTCTACCAGGCCATCCACGACGGCTTCCGCGCCGGCTACCGGATTGGGTAGGGCAGTCGAATCCCCGCGGGTGTTATAAAGAGCCTATTGAAATCGCCAT
>CAZIDC010000667.1:0-1971 GCA_964537885.1 uncultured Syntrophaceae bacterium
TAATAATTATGAGATGTTAGACAAGAAATAACTATGTTTTAAGAAAACCTGCCTATTTTTATGGGCAATTGTTTGGTTTTGTATTGATTTGGCAATGGAAATGATTAGGAAATAAAATCTTTTAAAATCAAACAGTTATTCACATACCTGTTGATTCCTTCTGAATTTTCCTGATTGGCACTTTATTTGCTCAATGAGATGATAATTCTTTTTTCGAATTATCCCCTCTACCTTGGCACCTGCCTGTGCAACCTACCTACGCCCGCCGAAGCGCGGGCTTCGCGTAGGCGGGAGCCGCTCCGGCGAAGGCAGGGGGATCATGCCCTACAGAATCGTCATGGTACAAAATGCGTTTGTTTTAGTATGTGGACTCGCTGAGCATGATAGCCGGAAAATTCTACTTAACAATGGCGAAGAAATAGGATAATATCGGCAAAATTAATTTCTCAGCAAAAGAAGCCTATCCCAGGCCTTTTCGGTTCAAGGAATGAAGCGGATAATCTCTTTCACGGTCTTTCTGTTAATCTTGTTACCTTCTTGGGCGCGATCTGATGACAGGACGCCTTCGTCTTCGGGAACGTTGAGCCTAAAGTATGAAAATGATTCCCTTGCGGGAACGGACCGCGATTATACGAGCGGCATGAAGTTGAGCTGGACCTCCCGCTGGGTTCCCGCTCTTGAAACAGAATCGGATGATCAAGACAAGAAGAGCTGCGTTTCGTCCACCCTGAACATGTTTCCCTTTTTCAACAGGCCTGGAGATCAAAGGGCCCTTTCGATATTAATTGGCCAGAGTATTTATACGCCAGAAAACCTCAGACGTCATGACTTAATTCTGGATGATCGTCCCTATGCAGGATACACCTACTTAGGCCTTGCGGCACACCGAACCGCTCAAAAGATTATGGATACCATTGAATTGGATATCGGAATAGTGGGCCCCCACTCCTATGCAGAAGATGTCCAGGACCAGGTTCACCAATGGATTGGTTCACAGGAGCCCAAAGGTTGGAGGAATCAATTGAAAGATGAGTTCGCACTGGAGCTGATTTATGAGCGTAAGTGGAGGCTCGCAGCATCGAAGCTTGGGCAAGGATTTGGCTACGACTTCATTCCCCATCTTGGCGGAAGAGTCGGAAATGTCTACATCTACGCAAATACCGGAGCGGAGTTACGATTCGGATGGAATCCGCCCGGAGACTTCGGAACCTGCCCGATTCGTCCAGGCTGCGAAAGCAACCCTGCGACCGATTTGGAAGACGGCCGCGGCAGCCCCTCAGGGATTCACGCTTTTCTGAGCATCGACGGCCGTGCTGTGCTGCGCGACATCTTTCTGGACGGAAATACCTGGAAGGACAGCCACAGTGTGGACAAAAGATATTTCGTGGCTGACATGGGGGCAGGCATAGGGATCTCAGCCAAGCGATTTAAGCTGACCTACGGAGTTATTTACCGGACAAAGGAATTCAAGAGTCAGGATTCCAACGGTCATTTTTTTGGAACTTTGCTCATCACTTTCTTCTTGTAGTATACCCCCCCAAGAAGCACGGACTTCTGAGACTCTTCAAGGAGCGAGCGCAATAGCTTCGATTTCTATGTCTGCATCTCTGGGGAGTCTGGCGACTTCCACCGTTGACCTGGCGGGAGGAGAAGACGGAAAGTAAGTCGCGTATACTTCATTCACTTGACTAAAATTTCCCATATCCTTTAGAAAAATGGTGACTTTGACCACATCTTCCATTCTCAGGTTTTGAGATTCCAATACGCCTTTGAGATTTTCTAACACTCTCCGCGCCTGTTCACGG
Organism: uncultured Syntrophaceae bacterium; assembly: GCA_964537885.1. Taxonomy (GTDB): domain Bacteria; phylum Desulfobacterota; class SM23-61; order SM23-61; family SM23-61; genus CAZIDC01. Next base: position 1,806 of record CAZIDC010000667.1, read on the forward strand.
ATAGTTCCTTTCACCAATTCTCCACTGGCAGGATCGAGGGGAATCTGTCCCGAGAGAAAGAGAAAATTCCCCGCCTGTATCGCCTGGGAATAGGGCCCAATCGCCTTGGGAGCCTTTTCCGTCTGAATCACTCTTTTTTCCATGGTGCCTCCTTACAATCCCCCTG